>DASVHW010000156.1 GCA_036382395.1 Candidatus Binatia bacterium
CTTCGGCATCGACCCCTTCGCCGAGGCTTTCACGCGCTGTGCCCGTTGTAACGAGTCCCTCGTCGCCGTCCAAAAGGAAGAGATCGCTGATCGTGTGCCACCGTACGTCTTTAGCACCCAGACGCACTTCGTGCGCTGTCCCCGCTGCCACCGGATCTACTGGCCCGCAACGCACCACGAACATGCACGCAAGGAGTTGCAGGCACTTGGGATGGGCTCCGGAGTTTGACAGCCGCCCTCTTGTGGGGAGTGGCATCTGGCTTGCGTAATGGTGCACGAAATGCCGTGGAACACGTAACCTCTTGGGCCTATTAGTCTGGCAGCCGCGCAAGACCTTGCGGTTTTGCAACGACTGACAACGGATCGTTACCGGCGGCCGCTTCGATTCACCTCCGGCATAGCGCTTGCTACGTTCCCCTACATGTTGAATGAGGCTTCCCACATACCGTGGGGGATCGGCGGTCAAAGTATATGGCACCCAGGCACGCGTTAGCAGCAGCTCAGATCTTCGCCGAAGATGACGATCTCCATCTGTCGCGACTGCAGCCGGTCACCGGAGGTGAATCGCGAGCCGGCCAGTTGACCGGCACGAAGGCCCTCATGCTGGCCGTGTTGGAAGATGGTATCCGTAGCTTCCTTAGCCACTCGCGGCTTCTCGCCAACGAAGCCGAGTTTTGGATCTATTCACATCTCCGCCACTCACCGTTCTCATTCACCGTGGTTTGCGAAATGCTCGGCTTGGACCCTGGAGCCGTCCGCAAAACGCTGCGGCAGATGAAGAGTGAGAACGTTTCAGCGCGGAAGGCGATTCCCCGAGCCCGTCACAACGTGCGCATTCCGGGCCGGGTGTACGCTCGAAAAGCCTCTTGAGCCAGGCCACAATTCGCTCAGACCACGGGCCCTGAACTCAGGCAATGATGGCGGAGAGGGAGGGATTCGAACCCCCGGACCCGCAAGGGGTCACACGATTTCGAGTCGTGCCGTTTCAACCGGGCTCACGCACCTCTCCGCACGCGAAAAAAGTTCTGCAACAACGCTCTTGCCTCCGCAGCACAGACGCCACTGGCGATTATGAAGTGGTGATTAGTTTGCCGCAGACTCAAGTCATACACCGAACCCAACGCCCCAGCCTTCGGGTCGGCACATCCGAACACGAGCCGATCCACTCGCGCCTGAGTGAGTGCACCAACGCACATCGCACACGGTTCGGCCGTCACATACAGCGTCGTGCCCGGAAGCCGATAGTTCGCTTCGTCACGCGCCGCCGCGCGCAATGCCAGCACCTCGGCATGCGCTGTCGGGTCGCTGAGTGCGATCGGCGCGTTGTGGCCCACGCCGAGAATCCTGTCACCTCGAACCAACACCGCTCCGACTGGAACCTCACCTGCCGCGGCTGCTTGCCTGGCAGCCGCCAGCGCCTGGTGCATGAAGGCGTGATCCGCTTCCGCCTGTGGGTCACCGTTTAGCACGTCGGGTTGCATTCCGGCAGACGCTACCACACGGTGGCGCGCCCGACAACGAAATCGCGCTTGGACGGATGCCTTTGCGCCAGATGCCGTCACGAGATAGCATCCCACCGTCGCTCGGAGGGTTCTATGATGCGAATTGGAGACGAAGTTGTCGTCATGAGTACGCCCGGCCGCTTCAGGGTCGTGGCGGTTGACGACTCGGTTGTAACCATCGAGAGTGCGAAAGGCCTGCGCAAGACGGTTCGCGAGCAGAACGCGCGCCTGGTTGCCAAGCGCGATCAAACTTCGAAGTGACCCAGGGAGATCTGCCCCGTGTTGTGGTCTTACTCTCGGCGTGTTGCCCGCAGAACTACATTCTTCGCGATCACGCTCAGCATCATTTTCATCCCGTGCTGGGCGGTGCCAGCGCATGCGGGGTACCGCCACCCCATGCCGGCAGGATCGTCGCGAAGCTCAAAGGGGGACCGCGGCGTCGGCGCAGGTGGGGCTCCGCCCGTATCACCTGGCGGAGCAGTGGGGGGCGGCGCTGGCGCGAAATCGATGCGGGGCTACAACCCCGAGCGAGCCAAGCGTTTTTGGAGCCACTACCACGGCGGCAGACGGGATGCCAAGCGCAAGCCCTTGGAGCGAGAGAAGTAACTCACCGCGGCTGTGCTTGCTGACGCACCGCCTCGAGCTTTGCCAGGTATCGCCGAAGCACCTCAAGACCATCCGGGCAGAAGCGAAATCGTTGCGTCTGCTCAAGCACGGCGTCGAAGTCCATCCAATCACCGCTGGCGATCTCCGAAGCTTGCAGAACGAACGGACCCTCAGACGTACAGCTGTAGACCATCCCGGCCACGCGATTTGTTCCGTTTTCGTAACGCACGGGGAACAACCGCCTCAGCCGCACCTCGCTGACGCCCAACTCCTCGAGCAGTTCGCGGCGCGCGCCGGCATCGTAGTCCTCACCGGCCGCCACGACTCCACCGATGGCCACGTCCCAGAAACCGGGAAAGATGTCCTTGCTGAGCGTCCGGCGGTGCACAAAGAGCTGCCCGGCGGCGTTGAAAACCAGGATGTACACAGCACGGTGGCGTAGGTTGCGGACCCGCACTTCACGCCGCGTTGCCTGGGTGACGACGTGGTCATTCTCATCCACCACGTCCACGAGTTCGTCAACCTTCATGCCTTCTCGGGGTCGCGCTGTATTTCCGCCGTCAGTTCTTGCACCCACTGACTCAACGCTTCGAGGAACTGCTTACGCAAAGCGCGTTGGCGGGGAGTCAGCTTCGAAAGCAGTTCCTCCTTCAAGCGTTCCGGATCGCGCTCGGCCTCGGCGAAATCGTCCGCCACTACGCTCAGCAGCATGGCGCCCTTTCCATCCCACTCATCATTTCCCGGAAAACCGAACTCGCGCAGGCCACGCTCCCAGGTCGCGTCAATGTCGACCCAGGTGTCCTCGACAGCGATCTGCAGGTAATCATGCAGATCCACGATCTCGTTCTTGCGCAGCATTTCTTGCATCGGCGGAGGGAAGACCAGAGGCGACTCGTTAAAGCGGTGGGTACAGATCATGTGGCGTACGCGCAGCCCCAGCATTCGAAACAGCTCACCAAGCAAGTAATGCTTGCCCGAGCACGAACCCCGGCGCTGCTTGAGCACCTCGGCAGGATCTCGACTCGCCGGATAGCAATAGGGAATATCACGGACGTTCTCGAACACCTTGATGCGCGCCCGCAGAGCATCACAACCCTGCGTCCACACACGGAAAGTTTCAAGGACAAGGTCGTTTCCCATGGTGACAGCTGGAGAGTAGGTGGTGTTTGGGCTCTTCAAGGGTTCCGTCTTGGTCCCAGGCCCGGCTTCGGGGTGACCTCGACGCTCGCGATAGGCTCATCGTGAGGGACTGCACTGTACTGTCGGACGGTGCCGGCGTCAATCACCGCAACCATATTGGCGTAGCGGGTTTTCAGGTGTGGACGTGCACGGCGAACCGCGCCGCTTCCTCCGGCGTGTTGACATTGCGGAACGATTCATCCGCGCCCTGCACTTTCCGCATGACGGCCTCGAGGATGTAGTCGACCTGGATCATCGGCAAGAACTCCCTGATGGCGCGCGCCCCCCCACGCAGGGCCTCTCCCATCCGGTCGCGTAAGGCGGTAGCGTACACCGCATGCAACGGTTCGATGTCCCCGTCCCACCAGGGAACGACCGCGTCTTGCCCCTCGACACAGTTGATCAAGAACCCAATGGGTTCCACGCGCAAGAATGGCATGTCGCACGCAACCACGAAGGCATACGGGTATCGAACCAGACGCAGGCCCGCGTGGATCCCGGCGAGAGGGCCGTGCCCGAGGAATTCATCCCGTGTCACCTCCACGTCAAACTGGGCGTACTTTTCCGGCCGATTGCTGACGACCACAACTTGCGGAAAGCAGCGCTGGAAAAGTCCGAGCGTGCGCTGAAATACCGTTTGGCCGTTCACCGTCAGAAACGCCTTGTCTGCCCCACCCATGCGGCTGTTCTTGCCACCGGCAAGGATCACACCGGCCACCGCATCGCTGAGCCACTGCGCTTTTACGTCCCCTTGTGCCGGGGCCATCTTTCTCTGCACCTTCAAGCCGGCCGGCCCCCCCGGGGCTCGGCTACTCCGCACCGAAGCATAGGAACGCCCCAACAAAGAGTCAAGAATACCCGGCTACGCGTAATGCATCGTCACGCCGGTAACTCTGGGTTGGGATGAGCCCTGGCGATGCCACGGTCACGACCGCGGCGCGCAAACCGTGCACAATTCCTCTCCCAGTCACCGTGTGATTGTGTTAATAATCGGCCAAGCCTTAGCGGCTCGATGACGGACAAGCGGATCTATATTAGGCTCGGCGACAAGGTGATTCACCGTAACTACGAAGAGTGGGGCGAGGGGGTCGTTGTGGAGGAAATGACCTCGTCGGTGCCCGGAGGAACTTGTTTGGTCCGCATCCTCTTCGAGGACGGGCAAAAGCGCACGTTCAACAACGACATGGACAACGACCTGTGCTGTTACTATTTTGGGGTCCGTCGGTGCCGGCAGTTCGACTTTGAACCGACCGCGTCGACCCGCCGTCTGGTACACCGGCGGTTCGATCCCTGAGCGGGCGGCGGCAAAACCGGAAACGCCAGTTGGCGTTCAGACTCTATGCCCGGGCAGCGATGGCTTCGGCGTGGGCAACGCCCTCCGGTGACAGGTACTCGCGCATGAAACGCTGTAGCGCTCGGAGCGCCTTGTCCGCATCGTCGAAAAGCGCCTCACGCACCCATTCGCCGCGCACCCAGCAATCGAAGGAGGGGGCTTCGCCAAGGCTCAACTCAAGCAGCCGTTCGCCCAGGGGCATCCCCGTCACCAGGATCCGCAGCGACCGGCCGCAATCGACGATCACGCCTCGCGCGTATGGCGGCAGTGCAACCAATCTCTTCACTCGATCCAATTCACGCTCCGGGTACGCGGTTTCGGCGAGGCGAACATACCCCCAGCCTCCCTCGGGTGGGTCAGCAGCCACCAGCAGCTTCAGGTTGTGGTCGGTGAGACGATCTTTCGCCTTCTCTTGCTCGAAGTCGCGGGCCACCTGAAAGAACTGGCTGCCGGCCGGACCTGCGGGGCGCTTCACTCGCCCTTTTTCGTTGCCGCCGAGATCCACCCACCAACGATTGGTGACCGTTGGCTTCTGGGCCGTTTTGTCCTCGGTGGTTTTCTTCGCCATTCCAAGCTCAGCGCCGCCCGCCCCCATTATGGCGATGGTTGCCGTTATTCAAGCCCTTGACCATACGCAGGGCAAAGCTATCAGCCTTGCGTTCGGCGTCGGTCCAAAAAACATAATGGCCCATCTCGTGGTAGACGGCGTTTACCCACTGCCGTTCGGAATTGTATTTCCGACCATTCTTCCAGTTCTCTGGATGCAGCAGATGGATTTTGCCGTCCTCGTACGTTTTGCCGACTGTCCGTCCCCAATCGAGATACTCGAACCATTCAATGGTTGGACGTTTGAGATGGTAGAAACGACACAAGCCGCTTATCGCCCGATTGAAATCAGGTGACCGGTGATCCCGGAAAAAGGCAGTCAGGTACTTTTGAATTACACGCCGTTCTTTCAGCGGCGGCAAAATCATACGCATGGAGATACCCCGGAAACTACCGTGTGATGACATATAGTGAGCGCACTGATGAAAGTCAACGTGACAATCCTCAGCTCAGAGCGTCATGCTTAACGCACCATTTCCCTCGTGTTATTAAGATGTTACACGCTGCCGTCAACACGGGCGCCAGTCCGTCGACTTGCCGACAGACCCCGGATCGGCCCCGGGCAGCGTTCATACAATTTCGCTAAGCGAGATCTGCACTAGATTGCAATTGGGGCGTCCGCTATCATTTATAGCGCATGTATCCAGTCTTGTTCCGGATCGGACCGCTGACTATCTATGGCTACGGCCTGATGATGGCTATTGCCTTCCTGACCGCTGCCCATTTGACAGGCAGGGAGCTCACTCGGAAGGGTTTTGATGGCGATTCGGCGTCGACCCTGGTCTTCTGGGCCGCAATTGGCGGCTTGGTGGGCGCCCGCACTTTGGCCATTCTCGGCGACTGGCGCGGGTTCCTTGAGGATCCAATTCACACCATTTTCAGTGGTGCCGGCTTCGTGTGGTACGGAGGCTTTTTAGGTGGAGTGGTGGCCGTCAGCTGGAGCATGCGGCGTCTCCGGCTTCCCTGGCTGATGACGGTCGACTGCATCGCCCCTGGACTGGCGTTGGCCCACGGCATCGGTCGCATCGGATGCCAGCTTGCCGGCGACGGCGACTGGGGTCGGGAAACGGTGCTCCCTTGGGGCATGGCCTACCCGAACGCAATTGTCGGTTGGCATTATCCGCCCGGCGTGCGCGTGCACCCGACCCCGCTGTACGAGTTGCTCGCATACGTGCTGATCTTCCTCTTCCTCTGGTCTATTCGGACACGCCAGCATACAGATGGCGCTCTTTTTTGGTGGTACCTCGTTCTTGCATCCGCTGCGCGCTTCATGGTTGAGTTCGTCCGCATCAATCCCCGCATCGTGTTTGGCCTCACCGAAGCACAAGCCATCAGCCTGGCGCTCATGGCGATTGGCGCCTGGCGGCTCGTGGCGACACGCGGCCTGTCGGTTCATGCCGCCCCTTCATTCAGTCCGTCGAAGCAATGAAGCGCTGGGGCCTACCGGTGGGCTTTCTTCTGATTGCCCTGGGAGCCGCGTTCTACTTCCAGCAGTTACAGGCTAGCGGACGGGCGGGATTTCCAGCGCCGGACTTCACCTTGAAGGACCTTCAAGGGCACCCTTATCATCTCGCTGACTTCCGAGGGAAAATCGTGTTCCTGAATGTCTGGGCGACATGGTGTCCTCCCTGCAGGATGGAAATGCCTTCGATGGAGCACCTCTATCGGCGGCTGAGAGACAAAGACTTTGTTATGCTCGCGGTGAGTGAAGACGAGGATGGGAAGGCCGTGGTTCAAAGTTTCGTCAATCAGGTCGGCCTCACGTTTCCCGTCCTCATGGACCCAGACGGCGTCGTTCCTGGCCGTTACGGCGTGACGGGTTACCCTGAAACATTTGTCATCGATCGGGAAGGTCGGGTTATCCAACACACCATCGGGCCCGAGGATTGGGAGAGCGAACAAGCGTACGCATATTTCGCTCGCTTACTGGAAGCGGGGGCAGGAACGACTCAGGCCACCGGTGAAAACGCGCGAACAGGCGGCTAGGGGCTGGCAGAAGCCCGTCGAGCCCGCGCCGGTGAATCACAATCCACGCCTCGCATCCGTTTGCGCGGCGACGCTTTCCACCTGCCTCTTGCTGACACTGGCTCCCCGCGGGGCCGGAGCCAAAGAGACCTTCTCCATCGACTACATCGTTACCGTCTCTGCGACCAACCCACACATCGCGCGGGTCCGGTGGGAACTGACCGGCATCGAGGAGATCGCTCAACTGCGACTTCGTTTCCCGTCCGCACGGTTCGACACCTTCCAGGGCACCGGTAAGTTGCAGCCGGTCGAAGGCGGCCTGCTATGGGAGCCTGGGGGACCGTATGCTCACCTCAGCTACCGGGTCAAGATCGACCACATTCGGGGTCAGCACCAGCGCTACGACAGTTACGCAGGTCACGACTGGATCGTCACCCGAGCACGTGATCTGTTTCCTCGAATTGGCATCGATTGCCATCCCGACACCAAAGGCACTCCCAAGTCGCGCGCGCGCCTGATTTTCCGCCTGCCGCGTGGCTGGCGGAGCGCGGCACCTCTGCCCGCTTTGGGTCCCGACACCTACCACTTGAGCGAGCCAGGGAAGATTCTTGATCGGCCGCGCGGCTGGTTTGCGCTAGGCAAGTTCGACTTGGATCGCCAGGAGATCGCACAGGTGATGATCGAGTTGGTGCGGGTGCCCGGCTCGGCCCTGTCTCCGACGGCCCTGTTTCACTTCCTGGATCGGACTCTGCCCGCGCTGAAGAAACTCCTTCTCGCCCGGCCCGAGTCCCTGCTGGTGGTGAGCGCCCCCGATCCCATGTGGCACGGCGGCATCAGCGGGGAGCATTCGCTCTTCATGCATGCCGGCCGTCCACTGCGTACGCCCGACAAGACATCGCCTTACCTGCACGAGTTGTTTCACGTCTTACAGCCGTACAAGCCCGCGGCTGATGCCGACTGGATCGAGGAAGGGCTGGCGGAGTTCTACTCGCTCGAACTGCAACGTCGCGCCGGATTGATCGACGCGGCGGCGTACGCGCGGGCACTCGGCTATTTCGAGCGCTTCGGCCTGTGGAACGTCGACCTCACCCAGCAGCAAGACAACGCCGCCACCAACAACAGTGCCCCGCTGGTGATGCATGTGCTTGACCAGCGCATCCAACGGGCAACCGCCGGCAAGAGGCGCTTGGACGATGCCGTAACCCAGCTGGCGCAGGAGGGCGGAGAGGTCAACACCGCTCGCTTCCTGCATTCGGTAAACCAGGCGAGCGGGAGAAACTTTGCGAAATTTTTCGAGCGGCATGTTCTGCGTGGGACACCGCCTGATGTGAACACGGCGCAATAGCCGTGGGCCTGCGGAAGCGGCGTGATGCCGCAACGCCTGGTTCCCTGCCACGCTCAGGGCTATGCTTATCGTGACGGAGGACCGAAAAGCATGTACGTCGATACCGGTTGGCTCGATATCGCAGCGATTGTTGCACTGATTCTCGCCAACGGGTTCTTCTCTGCTGCGGAAATCTCGATCATCGCCGTGCGCAAGAGCCGCTTGGCACAGCTCATCAGCGAAGGTGAACCGGTGGCCAGCACGATCGCCGCCCTCAAGAACGAACCAGGGCGGTTTCTCGCGACGGCGCAAATCGGTATCACGGTCGTCGGCTCGATGGCGTCGGTCATCGGTGGTGCGGCAGCGGTACGCTACCTCGAACCCTTGCTGCGCAACACCCTGCCGGCGGTCTTCAGCCAATGGGTTGAAGCACTCGCGCTTGCCGTAACCGTGATCGTGATCTCGTACTTCACCCTCGTCCTCGGCGAGTTGGTGCCCAAATCGCTGGCGCTGCGGCACAGCGAGCGACTGGCGCACTTCTCCGCCCGACCGATTCAGCGCGTATCGATTTTGGTAGCCCCGCTGGTGAAGACGCTCACGCTCTCGACCGACGCTGTTCTCTGGTTGTTCGGTCACCACGTCACGGGCCAGGAAGCCTTTATCTCTGAAGCGGAAGTCAAGCAGATGGTGCACGAAGGGGCGCAGCATGGCATCTTCGACGAAGCGGAACGGCAGCTCATCCACAGCGTCTTCGAGTTCACCGACACCTCCGTGCGTGAAGTCATGGTGCCGCGATCCGAAGTGCATGCGGTAGAGGCGTCCGTCTCGTTGCCGAATATTCTCAAGCAACTCGTCGACACTGGGTTCTCGCGCATGCCCGTTTTCCAAGGGGACCTCGACCATGTCATCGGCATCGTCCACATTAAGGATCTCCTGCGCGAGGTCGAGAAGCCACAACCAGCAACGCTGGCCGGCGTCATCCATCCGGCGTTTTTCGTGCCCGATTCGATGCAGATCAGTGATTTGCTGCGCGAGCTACAGAGCCGGCGGACGCATATGGCAGTGGTCGTCAATGAGTTCGGCACCGTCATCGGGCTGGTCACCATCGAAGACCTCCTCGAGGAAATCGTCGGCGAGATTCGCGACGAGTTCGACATTGATGAGGAACAACCGGTGCAGGAACTGTCCGATGGTTCGCTGCTCGTTGATGGCTCCTTCCCACTCGATGCACTCAAAGAACGATACGGAACCCCCTTCGAGGAGACCCCCAACTACAGGACAGTCGCTGGTTTCGTATTGGCGCAGCTCAAGCGTATCCCAAAAGGGGGCGAAGCAATCAGCACGTCGGGCTATAAGATGACCGTCGTTGTGCTCGACGGCCGCCGTGTCAGCAAGATTCGTATCGAAGGTCCACTGGGCGGCCTAAAGGCGTCTTCACACGGTTGACGGCCCAAAGCCGCAATCAGAAGGTGGTGCCGACGCTGAAGTGCACCTCACCGACGGATTCGTCGGCACGGCGGTCGAGCTTGAATCCGTAATCCAGACTGATCGGTCCCACGGGCGTGATGTAGCGCAGCCCGAGTCCACTGGAGCGCCGAAAGTCGTGGATGCTGATGGACCCGCAGCCGCTGCAACTTGCCGTCGCTCCGGTTCGGTTTTCCAGGTACACGCCACCGCCGTCCGCGAACACCACGCCCCCGAACCCGTACAGGAGCGGAAACCGCAGTTCCGTATTCAAGTTCAACGCCAGGCTGCCACCGAGCGGATCACCGCCCGGCACAAAGGTCCCCTTGGCGTCGGTGAAGGCGTTCCCCTTGGGGCCAATCTGATTCTCGCTGAAGCCGCGCACCGTCGTTCTGCCGCCCAAAAAGAAGCGTTCGCGAATCGGCACCGTGTCGCCGTCGTCGTACGCGCGCGCCCAGCCGGTGCGGGCAACGTACACGAATGTCATTTCGTCGCCCAATGGAACGTACTGGGCATGCTGTGCCGACACCTTGACCAACGGGATGTCGGTGCCGAACTGCCTTGGTGCGACTCGCACGCGCAACGAATCGAAAACACCACGGCGCGGCACGAACGGATCGTCGCGCCCGTCGTAGATCGCAAACGGACCGACACCCATGGTCCGCAGCCGTCCTTGATCACGCCCATTGAAGTGGACGACATCAGGTGCCAGGTTGAACACCTGAGCCTGCTCGATCTGTGTCTCCACACCCACCTGCAGACCGGGCAGCACAGTCCGTTCCAAGGCCGAGATTAGCGCAAACCGCTCCAAGCTGAATTGGTCCACACTGCGCGTCGAGCGCTGCCCAATCAGGTTGGAGCGAAAGGTCCATTTCGTCCCAATCAGCTGCCGCTCCCGAAAGCCGAGATTGCCCAGGTACTCATTGGGCGTGAGATCGCCGGGTTGCAAGTTGAAGTCCCCACGCAAGCTGATCCGACGCGCCAAACCCTGCAGGTTGTCCTGGCTCACCTCGCCGAACCCGCGGAAGCCGTCGCGGGTGTTGTAGCCCGCGCCCCACTGCAGACTCCCTGGTGGCTTTTCGGCAACGCTGACTGTCACATCTTGGCAATTCTTCTTGGCTGCGGCACGGTGCTCAGCCACAGCCGGCATCTCGGAGGGCGTCGCCGGCTCAGGCTCTGATTTCACGTGCAACGGCCGCACCGTGACGCTACGGAAGATTCCCAGCTTGTAGACGTTCGTCTGCCCCTGCAGCAGCGCCTCCGGATTGAGCGGATTGCCCTCTTGAAACGGCAGTTCGCGCACAATGACGGCAGCGCGCGTGTCAAAGTTGTTCTGAACGATGACCGTCCCTACGCGCTGCTGCTCCATCGGTGTAGCCTCGAAGTACACGGTCGCGGCCTGGGTCTCCCCAGCCACCTCCTTTTCCACACGCGTCTCCACTTTGGCCTCCGTGTAGCCAGCCGTTGCCAGCGCCGCCAGCAGCGCCCGTCGGTCGCTGTCCAACTTCTCCGCATCAAGCGGCTGGCCGACCTCGAGGGCTAGTTTCGGCAGGCGATCGGCAATCGGCTCAACGTCGTTGCGCTCAATACGCCGGACTATCGTCTGCCGACCTTCGTCGACGACGATGCTGATGAAGACCGCGCCCTTCTCTTGGTCGAAGCGCCTTCGCTGGTCGACGATTTCAGCCGATTCGAACCCATGCCGCCGGTACAAGTACCACAGACGTTTCAGATCGTCGTCGAGAACATCATCCAGCAGAACACCACGACGCCAGGGAATCCAACTTGGAGGCCGCGTCGCCATGATCGCACCCAACTCTCCCGTGGCCACGCCGTGGTCACCTTCGAAGTCGACACGCGCGACGTGAAACCTCCGCCCTTCGTCGATCGTGAAGCGGACGCTCTTCGGCGGCCCCGTGTCGATTCTGAGGTCGACCTTTGCGAAGTAGTAGCCCTTTTCCTGATAGGCACGCTGGGCGCGGCGAGCAAGCTCCCGCCACGTGCCATCCGTCACGATCGGCCGTTTTGCCAACTCGATGAGATCAAGCAGCTTATGGTCGCTGAACTGGTGGTTGCCGGCAAACTCGATTCGGAATAACGGCCCGGGATCGACGCGAAAGTGCAACCTCCCAACCTCGCCTGGTTCGCGCTCCCATTTGCTCTTCACCTCGACTTCATCATAGCCCCTGTTCCGCAACAGCCGCACAACCGCCTTTTCCGCCGTGCGTTGCCGGTCGCGCACATAGCGGTCACCGACGCCAATACCGATCGCCTTGCGGACCTCGTTTTCCGCAAGCGGGAGCGGTCCTTCGATTTCAACAATGCCGACACGAAGAGGCTTGCCCTCATCGATATGGAAGATGACGTCCACCTCGCCCGGAGAGCGTGTCCGCACCTCCGCCTCCACGCGCGCCGCATCGAATCCTTCCGCGGCGTATCGTTTGCGGATGCGGTCGACCGAGTAGTTGCGCAGCTTGCCCGTCAGCGCCATGCTCTCACGCAGGCGCACGACCCGGTGCAACTCCCTGTCGCTGATCGCGTCGTTCCCTTCAAAGTGAATCCGATTAACTATGGGTTTACGCGCCAGATGAATCACTACGGCGACGCCATTCCCTCGTGCTTGCGGATCGATCGCGACCTTAGTAAACAAGTGATTCTGCTCCAACCGCCACTTGGCTTCCTTGAGATCTTCGGAGCGCAGCGGATCTCCCGTCTTCATCGGCATCAACTGAGCGAGGCCGGGAACATCGATCGGAGCGGCGCACTCAAACTCGACGGCGACTATGGGTTGACCCAGCTGCTCCGTGGCGTGCTCCTGCGCTCGCCCGGGGGCTCGGGCCAGGATCGCCGCGAGCAGCACGAAGCGCAGCAGCATGCCGCCGCCGTTACTGCGCATCGCCGCCAGCCGTCGTCTCCAAGCCGCCGGACAATAACGAAAACGGCAGCTTGCGAAATTCGTAGCGGAACTTGATATCGCCCCCGAAGGCGCCCGACTGCTGGGACGTTTGTCCCTCCCACGACCCCAGCAGTGAAATTTGCCGTGTCAGGCGGTACTCGAGTTGGACCATCCGTTCCGTCCCGATACCGAGGGTCGTTGACACCGCTGCCCGGAGCCTTTCCGTAAGGTCCTTACCGATGGTCACCCGCGGCTCGATCGACCCAGCCGAGCCAGCAATGGGCGATTGTACCGTCTCGATCTCTAGGCGGTTCACGCCGATGAGCTTTGCGACCGGTCCCGTAACCGTACCAGTCGGCAGCAAGGCGACCGCGTCGATCGCGCTTATGCCTCCACCCTGACGCTGCAGCTGTGCGGCGGTTTGACCAAAGGTGATCAGGCTGATGATATCGGTCTCCGATAGCGTCGGATCGTCAGCACTGAACTGGACTCGTGGGTTTTCGGCTGTGCCTGCAACTGACACGCTCACCGTGTAATCCGCTTCCGCCGTCGAAATCTGCGATTCCGCGGAGATGTTCAAGATCGGATTGATGCGGCTCCGGTCGCGAAAGTCGATCGACCCACCGGTAATATTGAACGTCCGCTGCTTGAACTTGACTTGGCCGGTCAAGAACTCGATCGTGCCGGTCAGTTGCGCCTCGTCGATCGTCCCAGCGAGACGCAAGTCGGCGCCGAGTTCCACCTCGGCGACGTTGTTGTCGATGTGCACACCGCCAGGAGCATGGATCCGAACGTTGAGGTGCACTCTTGGGCTCGGTGGCTTCGTCCGTGGTGCGGGGGTGATTTGCTCTCTGAAGAACGGAAGGAAGTCCGTTAGCTCGATGTTCCGGTCGTACAATGCGCTCAGCACCTCGACATTGCCGCCTACTGCAATCTCCCGCCATGTGCCCTGGATCTGGCCCACTCCCGACACCTGCGCTTCCAGGCCCTGACTGGTGCTCAGCGCCACCTCCTGGATTTCCCAGGAAACGTTGGGTCCCTCATCTAGGCTCAGCGTGCCACCGACATGGAACTGCCCCCCACCTGCTCTTCCATCGAGATTCACGATCCGGACGCTGCTGCCCGCGAGCGTAAAGTCGCCGTTGACGTCGGTGAACGCAACCGGCAGGCCCAGATCCAAGGCTGTGTCACGGACTTGCGCCTGCCCGCCCAGGTTCCAGCCGCTGGTCGGCTGGCGGCGGACCTGCATCGAAACCGTGAACAGTCCGCGAGCAGAATTGAAGGGACGGCCCATCAGTTCGAGCAATACCAGATTCCCTTCGCCCTGTGCCTGCACATCCACCTGTCCTGACAGCCCGATCTCGCCACTGATGCTCAGCTGGCTGCTGGGTGCCGCCAAGACCATCGAGCGGATGAGGAAGCGCCCCTCGGTGACGTCGATGCGAATGGGTTGCCGCGCTGCGACCTCGTATTGATCACGCCTGATCTCGAGCTGCGTAATACGCACCGTGCCATTCGGCGTTGCCCAGTCCTTCATGGAGCCCTTGAGATCGATATCGCCAGTGGCGACCGCCGTCAGTGATTGATCATTAGAAAGCAGCCGGCCAAACTCCAGGGAACGCAGATGCGCGCCCAGGGTGTAGGGGTATCCGTTCGCCGTTCGCAGGGTCGCCTCGATGACGACTGCGTTCTCCAACGCAGCCCCGGTCAAGGTCCACTCGCCCTGCCGTCCAGCGGCTTGGACGGCCATGTCACCCAGCTGACGACCGCCGACACCGACATGCGAAGCGATCACACGCAGCGACCCGCTGAGCTCAAGCGGTTTCCCGGAGATCTCCGCGTGAACCGCAACTGTTCCGGTAAGGTCACGCCGGCCCGCGCCACGCAGGTTCGCAAGCTGGAACGGCGTCGAATTAATGGCCACTTGCAGGCCTGCCGTATCGCTGCCGGAACCGTCGACCGTCAATGTTTCAGTCGGTGTATGCAGTAAGCTTGCCTGCACCGCCCAGCGGGGCAGCTCTGTCGTCGCCTTGATATCGATCTGCTCGACCGGCTCCTGAGCAAGATAGACCCCTTGTGCCGTAACCTTGGCTTCCAATGCCGCCCGCCTCCACGTGCCTCGTGCACGTACGGCACCGTTGAGCTTTCCACCACTCACGGGAAGAGTGGCCCTGATGAGGGTCTGCACGATTCCAGTCACGAGATCGGTCTCCAGATTCCGGATCTGCAGTCGCCAGTCGTTCTCTGCCCTCTGGCCGAGCGCGATCGTGCCGGTCAGCTCGGCGCCACCTCCCGCCGTGTCGATCCTCACGCTTGACGTCTTCAGTGTGGAAGGCTCGATACTGACGTCACCGACAAGCCGCGGCACGGCAACACCCATTACCGTCAGGTCCTTCCCCATGATGCTTGCCTGGAGCTTGGGCTCTATTAGGGAACCCGAAAGGGTTGCTGTACCTTCCGATTGACCGGTCAAACCCAGGTCACGCACCGGCTTAGGCAAGAGGGCGCTCAGTGCCCGCAGGTCACGCACCTGCAGCTGGACCGGCCCTGCAATCTGTGTGTCCTTCCATGCAAGCATTGCTGTCAGGTGGTTCTTTTCCGATTGTTCCACCTCCAGTTGCACCGTCCCCCCGTCACCCTCGACGTGAGCATCGAGTCCGATGGTGGCCCTGTCGCGGCCCGCCCGTGCGCTCTCCGGACCCTTCACCATCGCCGTCAATACACTGCTGGCGGAACCCGCTGCTGGTCCGACCGTTTCGGGACCCGTGCGCGACGCCGCCGACGGCTCCGATGCGCCGGCCAGCACTTCGCCCGTCGCTTTGATGTTGAGGTCGAGAGGATCGAGCGTGCCGAACACGGCCACCGTGCCACTGACGTCATCGCCGATTTCGACATGCTGCCCAAAGGTCGCCAATACAGCGTCGAGGTTGACTGCTCCAAGATTCACGGTGCCTTCGATCGGCAACTTCTCCGTGGTCGTCAGGTCCGCCGCAGCGGTCACGCGGCCCATGGGACCGATCAAGTCGAGGGCGGCCACACGCAACAGCTGGGCCTGGCGGACGACTTGCGTCTTCACGTCGCCAAGGCCGTGTTGGTCGATTGCCAGGTTGCGAATATTGAGCTGAACGTCCAGGTCCGGGTCCGATAGATTCCCCATCACCCTCCCATCAATCTCGGCCTCACCTTGTATCGATTGATCCACCAACCCGCTGATACCTCCCAGGTCCACCGTTGCCGAGAGGTTGTACTCACCTGCGTGCGCAGCCGGACTCACGGCGATACCGATCCCATCTCCCGTGACGCTACCGGTCGTGAGGAACAGGCCCTGAGCGCTCGCGCCACCTTCGACATGTGCTTGCGCCAGGTTGAGCTTGACCGCGCGGCGCTCGATTTGTATCCCGGCCACATCGAGGGTCGCCGTGAGTTGCTGGGTGAGCCAACTGCCGGCGCACTGTCCTCTCACCTGCGCCACGGTGAGTGCCGCATCCGCGTCCAGAAAGCGGAACAGAACCTGCCCTTGGCCAAGTTCAACCTGTTTCACGCGCAGCAAAGGAACGCGTCCGGGCTTTCCTTGCTGCTCATGGGTTCCGGTCTTGCGTGGCGGCAGCTGCCTGAGATCGAGCTCCACTGATCCGATTTGCCCCGACAGCACCGGCCGTCCTTCCTTGAGGCTCTCGAGTGCCCAGAGGCGAGCGTCGATGCTCCGGACCCGACCGAGGACCGTCGGTTCCGTCCCAACGACGACAGCGCCCACGTGAACCTGCGGTGGCCATACGGATATGGCCAGATCGTCGATCCGGGTGGGCCGGTCGAACACCTCGGCAAGGATTCTCTCGAGCTGCTGCCGCGTCAAGTCCGTCAGCGATGGCCATGCGCTCCACGCACCCACAGCCGCGCACAGCCCCAGGAGCAGGAGTACAAGGAGAAGCCGCTTCATCCGCACAGCTCGCAGCGCAGTGGAAATACGAACCGCTCGGTGGTAGCATCCGCCGGCTTGTGGATCAACTTGGAGCACCGTCCGGCAGCCATTGCTGCGCCAGGAACGATGCTGGGCAGGTAAGTAAACTGAAGGCTTTCGAATGAAGAGTCAGGCAACCAAATTACGCCCGCAGGGACGGACTGTACACAAAGCGAAACACACGGCCCCGCTCACGCGTCTGGTAGTGCTCGATGCCCTCCGGACGTGGGTGCTCCCCACCGTAACGATAGCCCTGAGCTTTGTCGTCTTCGTAATCTACAATGTGGGCTTGGTAGACGACGCCTTTGCCGTGACCGCGGTCGGGATTGCAGTCTTGGCCACCGTGCTCTTTTTCGGTCTACGCAGTTTCCTGGCGCACGAGCTTGAAAGCGCGATCCTGCCGATGCTCGTGGGTTTCGCTGTTCTGTGGGCCGCGGCCTCTCTCTATCCATTCTATCGGACCGTCAACCCCGGAACACCGGTTTTCAGCACAGAACTCAGCCACAACGGTCCTCCCGTCACCGTACCGTTGCACGGTCAATCCGGCCGATACAGTGTGATCGTGGAGGGCCGCTTTCTACCGGCCGAAGGCCGCACGAATCGCACCGCGGCTTACAGCATCGCCCTCGGGCATGACGGCACGACGGACCGCGTCATCCAGGGGGCTTTCAGCCAAACCTGGGGCACTGAGCGAATTGGCGCGGGCCGCCGCTCTTCCCTCGTTCCCACTATGCATCAAACGACTCAGGTTCATGAGACGATCGATAATCCAGAAGCACGCGATCTCACGCTCCAACTTACCGAACTGTCGCCAGGCGTCCGCGACAGCGTCATCATCCGCATCTACGGCGAAAGTGTACCGCAATGGGCACTGATTGTGCTCGGCGTGTTGGCGCTTGCCGGAGCGATCGTCATCGACGCCCGGCGACCCAAGGGTGCAAATGACGGCCTGATGACGACCATGACAGTCGCGGCGTTCGTTGGCATCGCGATCTTTCGGGTGTCGTCGCCGGCGACTCCGGGTTTTCCGCAACTCGCCATCGCCGCCCTCATGGGCACGCTCGCAGGCGCACTCGGAGGCAGTGTCCTCTGGCGCCTCGCCCGGCCGCTCAAGAAGCACCTCGTTGGCCGACAGTAACGTTCCGACGGGTCCGTTCCCCCTCCCTTGTCTTTACGTGTTGGGGATTGGCTCGGTCGGATCGATACGGAGCCAGCAGGCTGCGGCAAGCAGATAAAACCCCGCTACCGTGATCAGGGGGGTGTTCCAGGAGCCCCAACGTTCCAGGCAGAGCCCGACCACCACTGGGCTCAGCGATCCTCCCAGGTTGCCGAACGTATTCATGGCGCCGGTAACCACGCCAGCATGCCGGCCGCCGATTTCCAAGCACACCGCCCAGGCTGGGGCTACGCCGAGGGCAGCCAAACCCGCCGCCAGTGCCAGCAGCAGCGCCGCCGCGGTGGCCACCGGTGTTGCCACCGCGGCGAGGACGGCGATCGCCGCCAGCGGCAAGCCGATGAGGCCCGGTGTGCGCCGCCCGGCGCGCGCCCCCCAACGCCGCACCAGCACGTCGCTCATCCAACCGCCGGTAAGAACGCCTGCGGCGATGCTGAGATACGGCAGGGCCGCCAGCCAGCCCACCTGATGCAGATCGAAGCCTCGGGCGCGCAGCAGATACATCGGCATCCAGGTCAGATAGAAATACCAGCCGTAAATCGCGCCGCCGTACATGACGCAGAGGGCCAGCAGGCCGCGGTGGCGGGCGACATCACGCCAGGGCACGGCGCCATGCGCCTGCGGCGGCTCGGTGCCGATCAGGCGCAACTCGCTCTGGTTCACACCCGCATGTTGATGCGGGTCGTCACGGAACCACCAAAACCAGGCCAGCGCCCACACCACGCCCACCAGACCGAACATGGGAAAGCTGTGTCGCCAGTGCACCACACCCAACAGCGCCACCACCAGCGGCTGCGTGAGCGCGCCACCGAGCGCTCCGCTCATGACGGCCAAACCAAACGAGCGGCCTCGCTCCCGGCCGGGCAACCACCGCGCATAGGCGCGGGCGATGCTCGGGAACGTTCCTGCCTCGCCCAGACCGAACAGCAAGCGCACGGCGAACAGCGACGCGAATCCCCCGACCAGACCGGTCGCTGCGGTCATCACTGACCACCAGATGACGATACGAGTGAGCATCAGTCGGGCACCGAAGCGGTCCGCCAACCATCCGCTCGGCACCTCGAACAGGGCGTAGGCGAAGGTGAAGGCACTGAAGACGTAGCCCATCTCCGCATCGCTGAGATGAAGATCCACCTTCATCGCCGGCGCCGCCGTGGCGATACACACGCGATCGAGGTAGGCAACGGCGGTCAGCGCCAGGGTAAACCCCAGCACGCCGTATCGTGCCCGCGTAGGCGCGACTCTCTCGGCCGCCAGCGATGCAACCGGCACCGTCACTGGTGGAACTGACATGGTGCGCGCCCTTGTAACTCTGCCGCGCTAGGTCACGCAACCGGTGGAGCGCCGTGACGGTGGAATTACTGGAAGTTCTCGGTGAAGAAGATCTGCTGCACGTACACGAACCGCGGCACCAGCGGCGGCATGGTGGCCACATTGCTGAAGCGGGTGTCGTCGGTCACAGAAGAAGCTCGCTAACGAGCGAGTAGAAGAACCCCGAGAACGCACCTCGGTCTAATTTCACGCGAAGCCGCGATTTGTCCCCGCCACGTTTTCTGATGACCCCCACACGCGCGGTGAGCCTCCCTCGCAACACTTTCAGGCATTTTCAACCGAATCGTCATGTTTCGCCTCTCGGAGGTTCATATCGAAATTTTGGATCCTCGCGACGTGATCTTGGGGTTTTTCTACACCCTCAACGTCCTGCGCATGAGCCGCGCGCGTCTTCCCAAGAAGTCGGAGCGGTGGGAGAAATCATACATTCAAGCCTGTCATACCCGCGGGTAGCGACCTAAGGAGGGGCCGGCGTGCTCGAAGAGGCGCCGCAGTAGCTAGCGAGGCACGCCTCAGACCGAGGTTAGCCCGCGCAGGGAGGGAAGGATGATTGGAATCCCGGAACCCATTTACCCACCCAAGCTCAGGCTGGACGTTAGATCTCACCTCAGTCGGTGCGGAGGCGCAGAACCTCCGTCGATGGCGCAGCTACCGGTGGAGCCGCTGGCGCTTGCCGCGACGCGGGATCAAGGGACCGTCGAACTTGTTGGAGGAGTTGCTCACGGGTAAAGGGTTTCGAGACGCAGCCCATGCAGCCGAACTGATGTGCGACCTGGGCGATCGTGTCCCAAGCGTGGCCGGTGACGGCAAGAATGGGGATATGCTGGGTCTCAGGATCGTTGTGAAGCGCGTCGATCACCTCGATCCCGCTCACGTTGGGCATCGACAGATCCGTCAGCACTAGATCGGGCTTCTCGGCCTTGGCCTTCTGGATGCCGTCCGCGCCGTTGTAGGCATAGCTCACTTGACAGCCGGCATCCCTGAGCATGTATCGAATGATACGTACAATGTCAGGATCGTCGTCGATCACGAGGATTGTTTTCCCCCGGGCTCGGGATGCCGCAGCCATCATCATGACTTCCGAGTGAGCAGATTATATGCCACCGGCCGGACCGATCATACTTGCTTACAGCAGTCCCACAAAGCGACATCGTCCTAACGCTTAGTGTTGTTTGTGCAACGGTTAGTCGCCTGTGGTAGTTTGCCACGATGCTGCGAGCTTCCCCACCCGATTCCGCCAGCAAGCTTCGGCTCCGGGAACGCCTTCGGCTGTTTTGGAACCGTGCCTTGGGGTGGATGCATGTTGATGGGGCGGTCCGGCACGCACCTGATATCGGCGGAGTCGTTTCGCCTATCGCCTCACCCATCAAGTCACCACCGCCTGCGAAGGCCGAACACAGCCTCCCATCGACGAACTGGCGTTCCGTAGATGAGTCGGCGCGCAAGATGCTCGCCGGCTTGGCTCCGGGTAGCCGTGTAGCCGAGACGTATGACGTGCTTCGCGTCATCGCCGAGGGTGACATCAGCACCATCTATTTGGTCTGGCACCGACATTGGAATATCGAGATCGCATTGCGCGTTCCCAACGCGCAGCTCCTCTCGATTGCCGGCACACTGGGGCCCTTCGTGGCCCGCGCCGAACAGTGGATCGCGCTCGGGCTGCACCCCAACATCGTGCCTTGCTATCATGTACATTCGCTGCACGGCGTACCCCTGATTCTGGCGGAGTTCGTGGAAGGCGTAACTCTGCGCGCGTGGTTGGCAGGCGACCCGCAAGATCGCTTGCGGCAGGGTCTCGACGTCGCCATCCAGGTCTGCCACGCACTCGAGCACGCGCATGGTCGCGGCGTCGCACACGGCGCCTGTACGCCGGAGCACATCATGATCGCACGCGGCAGCGTGGCGAAGCTCTTGAACTTTGGACTACCGCTGTCCGGCGCGCCCAACACCCCTCCAGCAGCACCACGCGCGGCGGGCTCCGAAGGTGAGATCGACGAAAGGTATGCGCTGGCTGCGTTGATGCGGGAGGCACCGTACGTTGCCCCCGAGCGCTGGCAGCAGCCGACGGCGCCGGCGCTGACGGGCGATGTGTTTGCGCTCGGAGTGTGTCTGTGGGAGCTCTTCGGTGGGGCTCGTCCGTATGACAGCACGGCCACCGAGACCCAGCCCGCGATGCGCGAGCTCCGCCTAGGCCAGGACGATGCACGCACGAGGCTGGCGACTCTCTCGCAACGGTGCGTCGCCTGGGACGCGGCCAGCCGCCCATCAGATGTCGCGGAAATACGCGACCAGTTGTCGACAATCTACGCAATGCTCTTCCGGGAAACCCCCGTGAGCCGCCTACCCGAGTCGACGGAAGCAGACAGGTTGAACGCGGCGGCCGTGAACTCCCTGTATAGTGGAAGGTTGGCAGACGCGGAGCAGGCGTGGGAAGCTGCTCTCGAACTCGATCCAGGCCATCTCGACTCCCTGTTCAACCGTGCCGTCGCACACTGGCGGCAAGGCACGATCACTGATGAGGCGCTTACCCAGCACCTCGAAAAGATCGCGTTGCCGCCCACCGAGAGTTGGAAAGTCCGCTGGTTGATCGGGTTGACTCATCTCGAACGCGGTGACCTCGGATCCGCGGAAGCGTTTCTCGAGCAGGCATGGCGCCAAGGACCCGGCGTAGTTGAAGTGACCCAGGCGCTCGAACGCGTGCAATTCCGCAGGCAGAGTATGGAACATCCCGCCTTGGTCGTGGAGCATTTCGGGTTCGTTTCCGCCGTAGACCTGAGTGCCGCGGGCAAGATTGCGCTGGCCGCCTCTGGTGACGCAGTCGTGATGGTGTGGGACCTCGCCAGCGGAAAAAGGTTGCAAGCGCTCGAGGGCCATGACGGCGGGGTGACTGCCGCGGTCCTGAGTGCGGACGGGCAGGCCGCCTTCACCGGCGGCGACGACGGAACGATTCGCGTCTGGGACGTCGCGACCGGCGCGTGCCGGCACGTGTTCGCGGTCGAGCTCGGGCGGGTCGTTTCGCTGTCCGTGAGCCCCGATGGCAGTTTGCTGCTGTCGGCGGCCAACAGGGGTAGCGAGCAGACCGAGGCATTGCCGATGCAGTTATGGGACATTCACAGCGGCGAGTGCCGGCGCGTGTTCGGAAGACATGCGGGCACAATCAAATCGGTTTTCTTGAGCGTCGACGGGCGCTACGCTGTATCTGGCGGTGACGACCACCTGATCCGTTTGTGGGATGTCGAATTTGGTCATTGCGTCAAGACCTTCGCGGGCCACGACCACTTTGTCTCCGGAGTGTGCCTGAGCCCTGACGGCGGACTGATTCTGTCTGCAAGCTGGGATAAGACGCTTCGGCTCTGGAACCGCCTCACGGGTCGCTGCCTGCGCGTGTTCTCGGGCCACAGCGCTTCGGTCGCCGCGGCCTGCCTGAGCGCCGATGCGGTCTGGGCAGCATCGGGCGGTTGGGATGGCACCGTCCGGCTGTGGGAGGTAGCGACTGGTCGTTGTTTGCGTACGATTCACGCACACCAAGGGCTGGTAACCGCCGTGGCGCTCAGCGCAAACGGGGATCGCGTGCTGTCTGGAAGCTGGGACGGCACCATACGTAGCTGGGATATCTCGCCCGAGTTGCGTGAGGCGTGTCGCTTGCGCACCACCGGCACGTAGACGAAGAGCGCGGGCCGGGCATCACACCGCGGCGGCCCAGCTCAGCCGCGCTCGCCGATCGTTATGGTTCGCTCCAGGAGGTTATCTGCAGCGGATGGGGTAAGTTGTTGCCGCCACCGCTGCCCGCACTGTCGGCCTCACCCAAACAGTTATGGCTGTACTTGATGGTAATGTTTCCGTTGGAATCAAAGGCGTTCAACGGACTCCAGACGGTTCCATAAATCGAGGGGTTTCCTCCGACACTTATGCCGCCGTTCGGGTTCGGGTTTTGGAAGAGCACCCAGCCACAAAACACGAAGCCGCCGTTGAATTGGATGGTGTTTGAACCGAAGATAAGAATGCCCGCGCCTGTGGACGTAACGGACCCACCGGCGATCTTGGCGTTGGGATCGGTTACATAAGTCACTTGCGGGTTGGTCATGGTTCCCCAACTTTCGGCGTTACCCTTGTGCCCCTGGGTTTGGGGGACGCAAATGACATTCCCTACCGGGTAGTCCTTGTTGTTGTTTTGGTTGCATCCGCTAGGGGCGCCATTGGCAGTGAGAATATCATTGATGAACCGGTTGGCATCAGCGGTCGAAGCGGCAGCGGTGGTCATAACGCTGGGAGTTGATTCGAGACCTGTGATGGTGCCTTGCCCCGCGAGCGCCGTGACGATCTGTGTTGTTACTGTGTCGTTGCGGGTTGAAATCGCCGGCCGCGCGGGCCAAGTTTGGTCCAGAACTGCAGTGGGGGTCAGGTCAGTGACAAGCCAGTTGTTACCATCGATCGTCATCGAATTACCGGAGAAACTACCGACAGCGCTGTCATTGCTCAGGTGCAGCGCGCCCGGGCCGGCAACGAAATCACCGCGCTTGACGTTCACCTGGATAACGCGCTGGGCGCTCAACAGGGCGTTGCCTGTGACGGTAACGACTCCGGTGGTGGCCGGATCCGTCCCAGACACCAAGCCCGTCACCTGGTAGGTCACGTTCGGAAAGCCCGAGACGGCGGTGCTTAATGTGGAAATGATGTGCGAATCTATGACATCCGTCTTGAAGTTCACGACCCCGCGTGTATCGATCGTGTTGATGACGTCCAACAGCCCTGCCTCAGCTGCGGCAAAGGCCTGATTCCCGGTCTCATAATGCTGGGCGGATTTGAGATCGAGGAGCGTGTACAGCAGCGTGCCCGCCCCGAGCGTAAGCGCCAGCATCAGGAGCAGTAAAACCGCCAGCAGCGCAAACCCTTGCTCCTTCTCTACGACTTGTCGGCGCGGTGTCGCTGCGCCTATCCACAGGCCAAAGGCCGCGCAGCGCCGGCGATCAGTAGCGCGACGTTTGCGAGGCTGCTCGTCTAATCCGAAGAGTTTCATCGCCAAGCTCCTGAGTTGTAGGGACAGGTGGAGGCCACCACGAAATAGGTCAGCTGTAACTCGACGCGCAACACCTGGAGCAGCTGCGCCGCGTTCAACCCGGTCGAGCCCGGGTCTAGTTGATTCCCGGCCCCGGCGTTGGACATAAGTTCATCACGAAATGGCGATTGCGCAGCTCCACATCCGCGGCCTCTGCGGCAGTCTGCTGCAGCGGGTTGCGGGGCTGGATCACGTTTACCGTGAGCGTCAGCTGTAACCGCACGCGCATCACCTGGAGCAACTGCGCAGCGCTCAACCCGGTCGAGCTCGGCGTCAGTTGGATCCCGTTGCTGTCGAAGTACAAGATCTGCGAGCCGGCTAAGCTAAGGCCGGACCAGAGCGTGTTGGTCTGCGCGCTGGCATTGTCAGTTCGGGTGACCTGGTTATTGGTGAAATCTAGTGTGTAGGTGACGTCCTCATTCGGTCCCGTAAGCGACCCGTCGCCATTGAGATCGGCGCGGATGCGCATCCGAGAACTTTGCGCCATGAGAATCCCAGTGCTCACGGTACCGTGACAGGTCGGGTTGGTGTTGGTGCCGGTGCCGGCTCGCCGGACCTCACGGGCAAACAGGTCCGCGATGCTGCGAGCAGAAGTCTGCAGGTCGACTTGGCCGGTTTGATTCCGCATGGCGTACATCTGGGCGATGTGGAAGGACATGAATACCCCAAGCACAACGAGACCGAGCGCGGTCGCGACGAGAGCTTCCGTGAGCGTGAATCCGGCTTGCCCTACGCCGCGGAGCGAGCGACACATCTCAGCCACAGTCCGGCGTGATGCAAGCATAAGTCACTACGGTCAACGTTCCGGCCACGGGTGTGCTCCAACTGACGGTGACGGCGACCTGAACGATGCCGGGTCTGACGCCAACCACAGTAGTTCCATCAGGCAGGTATTGCGGGATGCGGGTGACGTTCCAAACGCGAGTAAAGGTACCGTTCGGCCCACCCAGCGCGGTAATTGGTGGGTTGGGGAGGGGCGGGTGAGGACCAATGGTCAGATCCGCATTCCCTACCGGGGCGGCCAAGCGGATCAGCTCGATCTTGTTCTGCACCAGGGCAGTGGCGGCGGCGATGGTCCTGCTTTGGTTGCTGAGCTTCATATTGGACGCGATTGAGGTACTGAGACCGGTCGCGACCACGCTGAAGAGGGCGATAGCTGAGAGCATTTCGATCAAGCTGATCCCGGTCTGGCTTCGGAGGCGATTCATGTATTCACGCCTGACGCAATGGTGACCCGTCCGATCACGTTGGTCATGACAGTTTTCAGCTGCTGAACACCACCGCTGACAGTAATCGAATTATTGACTGTGGCGAACCCGCGTCTATCGAACCCCACCTGCGCTGACGTCGTAGTGACCGTCACACCCCTGGGCAGGCTCGTCGTGACCTGATTCGACCAGGGAGGACTCCCGTTCTTGCTGGTCTCGCGCACGTATTGCGTGCCACTCAGCATCCTGATGCGCACTGACTGATTCTGTCCGATCGCCTGCATACGGGCGCGGGCGATATCAAACCCCAGCTGATTGGAGGCGCTCATCAGCTGATACCGGGCGAAGAACGCGTTCATATTCGGCACCGCTATGAAGGCGGCGATCGCCGTCAATTGCAGCACGATCACCACCTCAACCAGCGAGAACCCACGTTTCGAACTTTGCCTTATCATTAAGAGAACCTGTCGACCCGCTGATTTGTTGAAGCAATGTTCATGCCGTGGTCGCTGTCAGTTCCGCGGGCCAGCGGATTTGCCCCTGTCAACGCGTCGGTATCGCCACTTGAACGCATGACGATACCGTCATGACGCTGCGAACATATCTTGCCGCCGGCCAGACTGCCCATCTTTCGGGCCGCAGGACCCCTGATCCGGCAGTAGTGCGGGAATCGGTCGGACCAGCAAGGACGTTGTGAAACCCGCCAGATGAGGTTCGGACGCTGGCGCCCGGTCCTTGCCGCGCCTGCGCCACTAGGGTAATGCCTTGCGCAACTGTATGCGCCGCGGCCCGCCGCGAGGCTGAAGAGGGGTACTTCAATGGATCTGAGTTACAGCCAAGAATACGAAGCTTTTCGCGTCGAGTTGCGCCGGTTTCTGAAGGAAAACTGGAGCGAGGAAGACGCCAATAACACGCCGCCACCTGACGGCCGTGCCTCGCTCATGGGGGCCGTCCTCCGCACCGACCAGGCCGCGACGAGATTCCGCCTCAAGGCGATCGAACGCGGCTACCTCTATCGCCACGTGCCGAAACGGTACGGCGGTGGAGAGCAGCCTCCTGATCCGCTGAAGTCAGTGATCATCGGCGAAGAGTTTCGAAAAGCCCGGGCGCCGGGCGAAGTGGTCGGTCAAGGCCCCAGCATGCTCGTACCGACTCTCGTGGAGCACGGAACCGAGGAGCAGAAGCAGCAGTTCGTCCGCGACACGTTGTTGGGCAAGATCAGCTGGTGTCAAGGATACAGCGAGCCCGGGTCCGGCAGCGATCTCGCCTCGCTGCGCACCCGCGCCGTGCTTGAAGGCGACTTCTGGGTGGTCAACGGCCAGAAGATCTGGACCTCCAACGCCGACACCTCCGACTGGATGTTCTGCCTGGTGCGCACGGAGCCCGATGCTCCGAAGCACGACGGCATCAGCTATTTGCTCATCGACATGAAGACGCCCGGCATCGACATTCGGCCCCTGCGCCAGATGACCGGCGATGTCGATTTCAACGAGGTGTTTCTCGACAACGTCCGCGTACCGGTGAAGAACCTCGTCGGCAAGCGGGGCCAGGGTTGGACTGTCAGCCGCTCGACCCTGAAGCATGAGCGTGCGCTCATCGGCGGGTCGCTCATCAATCGCCGCATGCTCGACGGCATCATCATGCTCGCGCAGGGCGTCAACTTGCGCGGCAAACCGGCCATCCAGGACCCGGTCATCCGTACCCGACTGGTGGAATTGGAAGCCAAGATTCTCGCCAGCGAGTACCACGGCTATCGGCTCCTGACCATGGAGGCACGCAAGGAGGAAACGGGCCTGTCCAGCATGGTGACCAAGCTCTACGGCACGACGCTCGGGTACGATATCGCCAGACTCGCTATGGACGTCCTGGCTGACCGCGGCATGCTCGCGCCGGGTGAGGACACCGCCCCGGCCATGGGCATGTTCATCACCGCCTACATGTGGTCCATCGGCATCCTGATCGCGGGCGGCACGGCGAACATTCAGCGCAACATCATCGCCGAACGTGGTCTCGGCATGCCCCGTGACTCGGGGGTCAGCCGGCGATGATTCGAATCCAGACTGTCGACGCCAACGAAAGGTAGGCTATGAATTTCGGTTTGTCTGAAGAGCAGGTTCTTCTGAAGTCCACCATCAAGCGCTTTCTCGAGGAGCAGTGTCCCACCACCCGCGTGCGAGCGGTCATGGAAAGCGACAGCGGACACGATCCCGGCTTGTGGCAAGGGTTGGCCGACCTCGGCATCACCGGCTTGATCATTCCATCAGCTCACGGCGGATCGGAGCTTGAACTCCTGGATCTGGCGCTCACGGCGGAGGCATTGGGATACGCTGCGACGCCGGGGCCCTTTCTCGCCTCCGCCATGGCAACGGTGGCCTTGCTGCACGCCGCCGACACCACACAGCAGGCCACCTGGCTGCCGCGCATCGCCGCCGGCGAAGCGCTCGCCACGGTTGCCTTCGGCGAAGCGGAGAGCGAATGGAACCCGGCGCGCTATACGGCTCGCGTAACCAACGGGCGTCTCAACGGATCGAAGCCGCTCGTCCCCTACGCCGGCGTCGCCGATGCACTCCTGGTCGCCGCGGCCACCAACGCGGGCCCCGATCTCTTTCTCGTGGAACGCGGCGCCCCCGGTGTCAGCATCAGCCCGCTCAAGGTCGTCGACATGACACGGCATGCCGACGTGGTCTCCTTTACCGACACGCCGGCGACCAAACTCGGCGGCGGGATACAGGCCATCCAACGCACCCTCGATGCCGGTTGCGTCCTGATCGCCGCCGACGCCTACGGCGGTGCGCGGCGCTGCCTGGAGATGACCACACAGTACGCGCTACAGCGCGAACAGTTCGGCCAGGTCATCGGCGCCTTCCAAGCGGTCAAACACCAGCTCGCCAATCTCGCCGCCGACTTGGAGCCCTCGCTCTCGCTCTACTGGTACGCCGCCCACGCCTTCGACCGCATTCGTGACCAGTCGGAACGGCATGCGGCTCTGGCGAAAGCGCATCTGACCGACATGTACGATCGCGCCACCCGCGACGCCACCGAACTGCACGGCGGCATCGGTTTCACCTGGGAATTCGATCTGCATTTGTGGTTTCGCCGCGCCATCTTCGACCGCAGCTTCCTCGGCGATGCGCTGTTCCACCGTGCACGCGCCGCCGACCTGGCGGGATGGTAAGCCACTGATTGCGGGACGCCTGCTACCGCCTCACAGGCGTTCCGCCGCAACCAAGCCGAGCACGTCGTTGCAGCCGTCCTCGATCATGGAGGCGCGCGCGTCGCGCAGTAGCTTTTCGATCGGGTATTCCCGGCTCAACCCATTTCCTCCAAAGATCTGTAGGGCCGCGCTCGCGACCTCGAAGGCGGTGCTGGTGGCGGTCACCTTCGACGCGATCGCGTACTGCAGCAGCGGCGGCGTGTTCAGGGTGTTGTACACGGTCACGCGCCGCGCCAGGGATCGGGCCGCCTCCACCTTGCGGAACATTTCGAACAGCCGCGCCTTGATGCTCTGGTGGTGAGCGATCGGCACACCCCCCTGCACCCGTTGCTTGGCGTAGTCGACCGCCAGTTCGAGCGCCGCCTGCGCCACCCCGACGAACAGCGAGCCCATCCCGCTGTTGGCCTGGGAGAGCACCATGTCCGAGGCGAAGACGAACATCTCTGGGCTCAGCACCATGTAGTCGGCCGGAATGCGGACGTCCTCGAAGAAGATCTCACCCTGGTTCAGCGCCCGCTGGCCGATCTTGTCGAGCGGCTTCCCGCGCGACACGCCCGGACCATCCAACGGTACGATGAAGCCGCCGTTTCCCTTCGGTCCGTCCCCCATGTCCACGGAGCAAAAGAGCGCTGCGGCCGATGCGATGGTACCGTTCGAGACCCACGCCGCCTTCTGCCCGTTGATCACGAAGTAGTCTCCGTCCCGGCGCGCAATGCAATCCGGTCTGCCGTACGCCGGGGTCCCGATCTGGTCGGCAAAGATGATCAGGTCGCTGCCGTGGTGCGGTTCCGTGCCGGCCCAGCAACCAATGGCGTCGACCGTCCCGAAGCGCTCGATGAGCTCGGGCTTACCCGACATCTCCGCCATCATCCGCGGAAAGCCGGCCACGCCGAAGCTGATGCCCAGCCCCGCGTCACCCCAGCCCAGCTCTTCGCTGATGATGTAGCGCAAGCGGGCGCGCTGTCCCGGTGCGAGCTCGCCACCCGGCGCGGTGTACGCCTCCAGGCCGAGAGCCCGGTACTTCTTGAAGACGTCCCACAGCATCGACTTTGGAGCAATCACGTCTTCGGGATCTGGAAGCCGATCGAGCGCCATGCCAGCAGGCCGCATGACCTCGGCGGCAAACCGGTGCACGGTATCGCGGACCTTCTGCTCTTCCTCGGACAGCTCCATATCCAGATCGGTCGTCACCATCGAATTCTCCCTTCCACCGTTCGCTGGTTACCGCTAACCGGTTTTGCCGTTTCCCTGCGTATCACTCCGGACGCGCCACTTCTTTCCCATGCCCGATCTACCCATTCAAGCGGCGCGTTCAACCCGCGATGGGACGACATGTCGCGGCTTCCTGGCTGCGCACTCGGAGCGGCGGACGCGCCCGTCCATTGACCGCGGCCCGCGAATTTCACACTCTGCTCCGGACGAGAGGAGACTCACATGCAGACGCCCGATTGGCTCACAACGCTCTTCCCGTGGGAGCAGCGCTGCCTCACCGTCAATGGCCGCCGCATGGCGTACATTGACGAGGGCCCGCGCACCGGCCGGCCCGTCCTCTTGCTCTCCGGCAACCCGACGTGGGGCTTTCTCTATCGCGACTTCGTCGCACCACTCACCACCGGCGGCTACCGCGCCATTGCTCCCGATTGGATCGGGTGCGGCTATTCTGACCACCCGCGCGTGGATGCTGCCCTCACCTTCGCGCACCACATCGCGGATCTGGTGTCGTTGATCGACCAACTCGATCTGAACGGATTCGTCATTGTTGGTCGACTGGGGTGGACCTCAGGGCGTAGGGGCCGCGCTCCAGCGGCGGGACCGGCTTTCCGCATTGGTGCTCATGAGCACCTGGCTCTTCACCGGGCAGGTTGGCCGTTTCCATTCTTCTCCGCGCCCATGGACGACATGGCATGCCCCCCTCATCGGCCAATACTTCATGAAGCGACACAAGGTGCTGTCTCACGGTGGCCCCTCCCTCATCAGCAAACGGACGATGACCGAGCTGGAAGCCCGTGCCTATCACCATGTCTTCGACGAGCCAGACTCCGACCACGTCGTCCTCACCTGGCCGCGTACCATCCCGATGCGCGAAGGCGATCGCGGCTGGGCTGACATGGTTGCGATCCAGCGGCGGCTTCCCGAATTCGACCGCACCCCGACGCTCCTTCTGTATGCCACGCAGGACAGCGTCTTCGGCAAGCCCTACGCCGATCGGCTGAAACAGCTCTTACCCCATGCCGAAGGGCCGCTTCCGATAAAAGGTGCCGACCACTTCCTGCAGGACGATCGTGGGCCGGAGGTCGCAGCAACGATCGTACCCTTCCTCCAGCGTACCGTCGGTCCAGCCGCGTCGCCGGCTGCTGAAAGATCAGGGAAGCCGATGCAGGTTGGTCCTGCTGAACGGTGGAGCCTGGAGTTCTACACGCCTGTGCCTGGTGAGACCCAGGCTCTGCGCGCCGATCCGCTTCTCATCGAGCAAGAACTCGACGTGCGGCCCGAGGTCGCCGAGGCGCTGGAGCGCGCCACCGGCCTTCGAGCTGGCCGCGTCTACTGGCGCTCCGCATGTGGTCACCTGTATGCGCTCGAGCTCGCCGACGTCGGCCACGGTCGCCCGTCGATGGCAACAGTTTACGGGTTTTGGCAGCGGTGGGAGCCGCGACCGCCAGAAGAAGAGATCGACCGCGATCTGCTCGGCTTTTGCCTCTGGGTAGCCACCCTCGCTCCCGGCATCGATCCCACTGACGTGATACGGGTCGCGGAGCGTGCCGGCGTCAACGCGGCCTGAGCGGTGACGTCACCCACGCTCCCGATCAGGCGCAGCCGGCCCTTGATTCTGAACGGGTGGTCCGCCGCCTTGTCCACGGCGGCGGCGGCGTCTCCGTTTGCGACGCTTCGGCTGCGGTGGCCGCGCAATCGGTTGCCAGAAGCTCGGCGGCCGCTCCGGAGCTCCGCGGCAGATGTCGCACAAGCCGCATGGCTCGCCGGCCTCCTCACCGAAGTACTGGCGCAGGAAGACCGCTCGGCATTCAGCCGTGTGGGCATACTCCGACATGCGATCGAGTCGCCGCCCATCCTGGGTCCGCAAGGTGAGGAACCTGCCAGCCAGACTACGCGCCTGTTCCACGAGATCCGAGGCTGGGACCGTGATGCGGATGGCGTCGCCATCCAGCTCCACCAGTCCTGCTTCCTCGAGGACCACCAGTAGCGCCTTGGTCTGACGATCCGCCAGTTGGGCGGCAAGGGTCAGCGCTTCCCGGCTGGGGACACGATCCTCCCCCGCCCAGGCCGCCAAGGCCGCGGCCAGGCGGTAGAGCTGGTCCGGCCTGATGCGACTGGTCTGGAGCAAGGCCTCGTGAATCTCCCGGTCTTTCGGATCGAAGAGTAAGATACAGTTCGCCCGGCGTCCGTCACGGCCCGCGCGTCCCGCTTCCTGGACGTACTGCTCGAGTGAGGCGGGAGCCTGATAGTGCACGATGTAGCGGATGTCCGGCTTGTCGATCCCCAATCCAAAGGCGCTGGTGGCCACCATGACCGTGCGCCGCCCCGACCGCATGTACAGCTCTTGCTCCGCGTTGCGCTCCTTCGCGGCCATGCGTCCGTGGTAGTGATGCACCGGCATGCGCATGAGCCGCAGCGCCCCGTACAGGTCGTCCACGGCCTTGGTGGTGGCGCAGTATATGATGCCCGGCCGCCGCAAGCGCTTGACGAAGCGCGTCAATCCGCGGACGCGCTCCGTGCCGGAGATTTCCATCACTTCGAAGGCCAGGTTGGCGCGATGCGGTGAGCTGGCAACGACTTCCGGCTTCCGCATACCGAGGTAGCGGACGATATCGTCACGTACCGCCTGGGTGGCGGTTGCCGTCAATGCCAGAATCGGCGGGGCGCCCAACTCGCGCAGACGCTCACCCAACCGCAAATAGGCCGGTCGGAAGTCGTGACCCCACTCGGAAATGCAGTGCGCTTCATCAACCGCGGCGAGAGCAATGCCTGCCGCGCTCAAGGCATCCCCGAGTTCCGCCCCGGCGAGGGTTTCGGGCGTGGTCATGACCAGCAGCGATCCGCCGGCGGCAACGCGTTTCAGCGCCTCGCGCCGCGCCACGCCGCGGATGGTCCCATCGATCCGCTCAACCGGAATGTTCCGCGCCAGTAGTTTCCCATGCTGGTCGCGCAAGAGCGCCAGCAACGGTGACACCAGCACCACCGGACGCGGCAGGACCATGGACGGCACCTGATAGCAGGCCGACTTCCCATAACCGGTCGGCAGCACCACGAGAACGTCGTGGCCTGCCAGCGAGGCGGCGACTGTACGTTCTTGCTCGGGGTAGAGCTGATTAATTCCAAGCCGCAACGCTGCCGGCTTGCACCGGCGCAGCAGCTCGCTGAAGCCCTCCGGCGACTCTGCCTCGGCACCCGCCGTAGTCACCCGCTCAGTCAAGTCCATAGGGTACAAGCATTGCTCTCCGACACTCCTCACCCCTCATCCGAAAGACCCTAGCACAGATTCGCGCCAAGCTCCGCACGTGCCAGGGGCGGCTCTTCCCGCGGAAGATTTCGCTTTGCATTCCGCGCTCGTCCAAGTAATAAACGCAATCACGAAGGAGACGCGCGCAATAATGCACTGGCTAATTCTGCTACCGTACTACTTTATCGGGCCAATGGCAGCCCTCCCCTTCTTGATCCTGGTGGCTCGCGTCTCGCGCCTGAAGGTTTCGATCAACACGCTGACCGCTGGCGCAATTGTCCTGTCCGTGGCGGCGATCGTCGTTCCGCTCGCTTCTGGCTGGCTTGACCCGAGCGCCTTCACGGGACGCCCGCTGGCCCTACTCCTGCTCCTGTCGTTTCTGTTCGCCGCCGTCGACGCCGCGCTGGCCGGCCGGCTGCCGCTGTCGCTGGACAACCAACTGAACGACCTCTGAGGCATGGCGATTTTGGCCCCGGCGACCTGCGAAAGGCAAGGGCACCCTCATACCGGCACGGCCGCTTCCGTGAAGAAGCGATGGAAGGCGGCCGGCAACTGCCGGTAATCGGGCAGCGGCCCGAGGTGATCCGCCGGATCGATGCTGCTGTAGGTGTTCCAGAACAACACGGGGCCACGGCGATACTCCGGCATGCGCACGGCGTCGATCATGGCGGCCATGCACTTTGCCGTATAGGTCGTGTCGAGTTCGATTCCTTCCGACTGCGACACGAGGGCGCGAGCCCGGCAGCCCGCATCATTCGGGGCGCCGTAGGCAGGACCGAGATAGCCCGACAGAATTCGGAAGTCAGCGGCGGTCACCAACGGGGCATGCACATCCGGCAGATATCGCCGCAGCAGCGTGAGGCTGCTCTCCGCCTGCTTGGCGAGCTGCGCCGGCGACCGCGGCAGGATATCGGTAACCTGCACCGCGACGATACGTGCCCGCAGACCGGCAAGCTTGGCACCGAGCACCAGACCTGCCACCGTGCCGCCGGTTCCCAGTGGCGCAAAGATCCACTCCGGCTCCGGCAGCTCCCCGGCGCGGATTTGTTCCTGCAACTCAATCGCGGCGTTGACATGGCCGAGCGTGCCGAGAGCTGACGACCCCCCGACCGGAACGACGTACGGCCAGTTGCCGCGCAGGAATTCACGCACCCACAACCGCAGCGCCTGCAACGTCAGCAACGGCACCGTCGGCGCGTAGTGCATCTCCGCTCCGGCCGCGTAGTCGAGAAGCAGAGAGCGGCGGACATGGTCGGTCACGGGCTGCGGCAGCAGCAACAAAATCGTCCTGAGGCCGACATTGCGCGCACACAACGCTGTCGCCAAGCCGTGGTGCGTACCGATACCACCGAAGGTGAGCAGCGTTCGCCGGCCGCGCCGGAGCGCATCCCCGAGCACAAACTCCAGCTTGCGTGGCTTGTTCCCACCGTACAGCGCGCCGCTTTCATCGTCGCGCTTGATCCACAGCTGCTCGGCCCCGAGCTCGCGCTCCAACCTCACCAGCCGGTGCACCCGCGTCGGCAAGGAGGTCAGGCAGACCCGCGGCAGGCAACCGCGCAGCGCGGGGAAGCGCCTCTCGATCGCCAACTCGCCATCCGCGCCCGATCCGGGCTGAAGTGTGGCCCCAGACACAGCGCCCCCTACCCCGCCGACGCGACGTAACGCCCGGGCTCCACCTCCCGCACGCGTCCCGCACACCGCAACATCTCGACATGCTGCTCCATACTCCTGCGCTCGACGGCGTCGGCAAACGACACCATATCTTGCTTCCGATAAATGAACCGGTGCTCCACGATCTCGTCCAACGTCTTCGGCTCGCCCAGGAACGCGAGCAGGCGTTTCTCGCGGGTGCGGATGACGCCGGCAAAACGATCCAGTCGTTCCGAGAACGCGGCACGGCCTTCGAGGACGCCGACGTGATGAAAGGTGACGTACCAGCGCGCTTCGATCAGCCCCACCTGCCGCAGCGAGCGCTCGAAGTCTTCCAGCGAGGACCAGGCATCCCCATAGTACGGACCGAAGCTCGAGAGATCGATGTCGGCAAGATACAGGACGTCGTCCGGCTCGATATACAAAGCGCAGTGGCCGCGCGTGTGTCCCGGGGTGTGAATCACGCGCACGCGGCTACCGCCGAGGTCGAAGACGTCGCCATCGCGGTACCCGAGCGCGTCCGGGCGGGGGGTGAAATGGAACCCGTCAACCAGAATTGTCCGGAAGCCGGCATCCAGATCACCTCCGTAGCCGTACATGGTCATCATGTTGTCGAGCGAATGGATGTTGGTCAGATCCAGTTCGTGCAGATACCAGGGCACGTCCGGAAACAAATGGTTGCCCGCAATGTGGTCCTCGTGGGAATGGCTGTTCAGCACCCGGTCGACGCGCGGCAACGCGTCGCGGCGCGGGATGACGGAGAGCGAAGGATCGATGAGCACGGTTTCCTCAGCGCCTTCGACCAGCAGTGAATTCCCGTAGGGGTATTTGCCGCCGTGCGCACCGAACAGGACGGTCACGCTGCCGATCTTACGATCCTCGAGTCCCGCCCTCTCGCTCATCCGGTCACTCCCACCGACGTGGCAGTGCCGTGCCTGAAGGCCTGGAGCAAGTCAACCGCCGGCACGCGCGCCACGCCGTACTTTTTCCCGGTGAAGGCGCAGCCGTTGCCGATCACCGCACCCATCTCGTCACCAGTGTCGACGCTTTCCAGTGTACGGATCGCCGCCTCTTTATCGCCGAAGGACAGGCTGTCCCCGTCGATGGCCACCGCCAGAGCGGCTCCGGCCTCGATGGTATCCACACCCAGTTCGCCGCACAGCCGAATATTCACGCCCAGACGAGATCGGACACTTCTCCCGGTGGACTCGTTCGCGATGCAACCGCAAGAGCGCACAGTGGTCTGACGCATCCTTCAGCTCAGGGTGCGGGCGCGCTGACAATGCCGGCTTCTTCCGCTAAAGGAACGGACTCGACTCCAACCGCGGGGAACGAATTGAAAGCAACGCCACCGAGTGCAGCACCGCCACCAAGCATCCTAGGTAACGTGCGTTCCGTGTTTCCGCCCGATTTCCGCTTCTATCTCGTCAGCCGCTTCTGCACCGCCACGGCAATGACCATGCTGCGCGCGGCCATCCTGTGGCACGTCTTCGCCCTCTCGCATTCGGCCTTTCACCTCGGGCTGATCGGTCTGGTGCAGTTTGCCCCGGCACTGGGATTGTCGCTCGTCGCTGGAGCGGTGGCGGACACGTACGACCGCCGCAAGGTGATGATCGGGGTGGAGGTCCTGGCCCTCGCGTGTGCGCTCGTGCTCTTCATGGAAACCTGGAGTGACGCGGCTACCCTGCCGGTGCTCTATGCCATGATCTTTCTGGTCGCGATCGCAGGAGCGTTTGATAATCCGGCGCGCGCCGCGCTCCTGCCGGCTCTGGTAGCACGCGAGGTTTTCCCACGAGCAGTAGCGATCGCCTCGACGAACCAGGCGCTGGCCTTCGTCACCGGCCCGGCGCTGTGCGGCGTGATCATCGCCGAAGCCAGCATCGCCAGCGTGTATGCCGCGTACGTCATCCTGATCGCCGTGTCGCTCGGCACGCTCATCTTGATTCGCTCCCGCCCACCAAGGACACCCGGACGCGCTGTGACCCTGCAAGCGATCCGTGAAGGGCTCGCTTACGTACGGCGGCAGCAGGTGATCCTCGGCTGCATGACCCTGGACATGTTCGCCGTGATCTTCGGCGGCGCCAATGCGCTGCTCCCGATCTACGCCAACGACATTCTCCACGTCGGCGCTTCCGGATACGGGCTGCTCACCTCGTCGCTCGAAGTCGGCGCGCTCATCACCTCGCTGTTGCTCATCGTGGCACCGCGCATCACCCAGGCCGGCCGCGCATTGCTGATCGGCGTTGCGGTCTACGGTATCGCCACGATCGTGTTTGGGCTCTCTCGTTCGTTCCCGTTGTCAGTGATCGCCTACATGATCGTCGGCATCGGCGACCAAGTCAGCGTGGTGATGCGCGCCACGGCCATTCAGCTCTCCACGCCGGATGAGCTGCGCGGCCGGGTCAGTTCGGTCAACATGGTCTTCATCGGCGCTTCCAACCAGCTCGGCGCTGTGGAATCGGGCTTTGTCGCCGCGCTCACCAACGCCACGTTCTCGGTCGTAAGCGGCGGCATCGGCTGTTTGGTTGTCCTGGCCATCGTCGTGGCGACGCTGCCAAAGCTGCGGCGCTACCGCATTGAGTTCAACGAGCCGGCCGCGGCGCACGATCGTTGATGCGGATGCCGTGACTCTGGAAGAGCGCGCGTGATATCCTCGCAGGCTCATGAGCGAGATCCAGTATCCAGGTGCCGTGCCGCCCGAGCGCAGCCGAACCGTGCAATTGCTCGGCATCCGCATCAATACGTTGGAGTGGGGCGATCCCACGGCGCAGCCGCTGGTCCTCTGTCACGGCATGTGGGACCACGCCCGCAGCTTTGCGGTGCTGGCGCCGTTGCTGGCGCGCCGCTTCCGCGTCATCGCCATCGATGCCCGCGGTCATGGCGACTCCGACTGGGCCAATGGCTATACCTGGGCTGCCGACATCGCGGATCTGCTCATGGTGCTGCGCTCGCTCGGCCGGCCCGTGCATCTCGTCGGCCACAGCAAGGGCGGCGGGCAGGCGACGGAGGCAGCGATTTTGGCTCCTGTGCTGGTCACGAAGCTGATCAACATCGACGGCTTCGGACCGGCTGCGTTACCCGACGGCCCGGAGACCTTGCCAAAACGTTTTGCGGAGTTCCTCGACCGGCGCCGCCAACTGGCCGAACGCAACGGCTGGCGTCCGTACGCGCAGCTCGGCGACCTGGTGGAGCGGCGCCGCGCGCAGAACCCGCGCCTCACGCGGGAGTGGCTACGCTACTTCGCTTTTCACGGAGCCCGTGAAACGGCGGGAGGCTGGTCGTGGAAATCCGACCCGCACATGGCACACGGCTTCGGTCCGTGGCACCCGGAGTGGATCGGCCGCGCCTATGGCGCCCTACACACGCCGATGTTGGCCATCGTCGGCTCCGAGCCGGACACGTGGGGACCGCTGCCTGAGCACATTCTTTCCGAGCGCCTCTCCCGGGTGAAGAAACTGGAACGCCGCACAATTCATGGGACCGGTCACTTCGTTCACATTGAGCGCCCCCTGGAAACCGCGGAGGTTATCCTCGACTTTCTGGGTTCCTGATGCGCATTCAGCACGCCCGCGTCTCTCTCGAGCTGCACGAACTGACGCAACGCCACGGCCCTGCCCTGCTCCTGCTGCATGCGCTCTTCGGTTCGAGCGCCGATTGGGGCGAGCTGCCGCGCAGCTGGCCCGGGCCGGTCTACGCGCTCGACTTCTGCGGCCACGGCGGTTCGGATCGG
>DASVHW010000157.1 GCA_036382395.1 Candidatus Binatia bacterium
GGTTTTGCGCGCTTACGAGTACCCGGACAACTGGGTGAACCGCCTCATCCTCGGCGACTCGCTGGTGGTGATGAACTCGCTGCTGCACTACGAGAGCCTCGGCGGGCAGGTGCAGATGATCTACATGGACCCGCCGTACGGTGTGAAGTTCGGGTCTAACTTTCAACCCTTCATTCGCAAGCGCGACGTGAAACACAACGACGACGCCGAGATGACGCGCGAACCGGAGATGGTGAAGGCGTACCGGGATACGTGGGAACTGGGGCTGCACTCGTATCTGACCTATCTCCGCGACCGGATGCTACTGTGCCGCGAGCTGCTGGCACCGAGCGGAAGCGTCTTCGTGCAGATCGGTGACGACAACGTGCATACGGTTCGCTCTTTGCTTGATGAGGTGTTTGGTCCTGAGAACTTCTGTGCACTGATCAGCTTCGCGAAGACGACATCCGCGACAAGCGAGATTTTGCCCGCCACCATAGACTACGTTCTCTGGTACGCGCGCAGTGCGGAGCGGGTAAGATATCGCCAGCTCTTCTTGGGTAAGCAGGTAGGTGCAGCTGGAGCGACCAAGTACACGAGCGTCGTTCTGTCAGACGGGTCCTCAAGGCCGCTGACGGCAGAAGAGTACGCCGACCCGACCCTCCTCCCGAAGGGAGCTCGAATTTTCACTACCGGTGGACTAACGAGCCAACGGCCACCAGGCGACTTTCCGGTCAAGTTTGGCGACAAGACCTACGGTCCCGGAACCGGGTACTGGAAGACCGGCGAGCAGGGTATGGAGCGGCTCATAGGCGCCGGACGTATCACGGTCAGCGGCAACCGTCTTCGTTACATCCGTTTCTTTGATGACTTTCCAGCTTTCCCGCTGACGAACGCTTGGATGGACATAGGCGGTATTCAGAGCCGCTCCGATCCGAAAGTGTACGCAGTGCAGACAGCCACGACGGCAATCCAACGATGTATCCTCATGACCACCGACCCCGGTGACCTCGTTCTTGATCCCACGTGCGGAAGCGGCACAAGCGCGTACGTCGCGGAGCAGTGGGGCCGGCGCTGGATCACGATTGACACCAGCCGTGTGCCTCTAGCGCTGGCGCGGCAGCGGTTGCTGACGGCGACGTTTCCGTTCTATCAGCTCAAGGAGGAGAAGCGCGGACCGGCGGGCGGATTTGTCTACGTTCGCAAGCAGAACAGCAAGGGGGAAGAGGTTGGCGGCATCGTGCCGCACGTGACGCTGAGGAGTATCGCCAACAACGAACCGCCGGAAGAAGAGGTGCTCGTCGATCGGCCGGAGGCGGACAACAAGATCACACGCGTCACCGGGGCGTTCTGCGTTGAGGCGACGATTCCGACGCCGGTGGATTGGGAAGGCGACGGCGTCGAGGACTCCGGGGCGGGCGCGGAGCAGTACGGCTCATTCGTCGATCGCATGCTGGAGGTGCTTCGGAGATCGCCGGTGTTGCACGTCGGCGGCGGGAAGACGGTGACGCTGCGCAATGTGCGACCGCCGGCCAAGACGCTGTCGCTGTCGGCGGAAGCGGTGGTGAATGGGAACGGGGCGGCGAAGAACCCTCACCCTAACCGTCTCCCAGGGGGAGAGGGAAGAGAAGAGAGCGGAGCGGGAATCGTTTCAGAACCCTCGCCCTCTGGGAGAGGGCAGGGTGAGGGCCGACCCGTGGCGATCGTGTTCGGTCCCGAGAACGGCGCGGTGAGCGAGAAGCTCGTCTACGAGGCCGCGCGCGAGGCGTACGCGAAGAGTTACACGCATCTCTACGTGATCGGATTCGCGATTCAGCCGAACGCCCGCGAGCTCGTCGAAAAATCCGAACAGGTTGTGGGTGTGCCTGCGACGTACGTGCAAGCGACACCGGACTTGATGATGGGCGACCTGCTCAAGAACATGCGGTCGAGTCAGATCTTCAGCGTCTGCGGGTTGCCGGAGGTCAAGGTCAGGAAGGTCGACGGTGAAAAGTCAAAGGTTGAAGAGTTCGAGGTCGAGCTGGTCGGGCTCGACGTGTTCGATCCGACGACGATGGAGGCGGTGCATCGTAGCGGGAACGACGTGCCGGCGTGGTTCCTGGACACCGACTACAACGGCCTCTGCTTCCACGTGACCCAAGCCTTCTTCCCGCGCACCGCCGCGTGGGATGATCTGAAGAAGGCCCTCAAGGGCGAATACGAGGATGCGGTCTGGGATCATCTTGCCGGGACGACCAGCGCGCCGTTCGAAGCCGGCGAGCACGGACAGATCGCGGTGAAGGTCATTGACGATCGCGGCAACGAGCTGCTGGTAGTGAAGGATCTGAAGGACGCTGAGTCGTGATCCGCAGGGTCGTCATCAGGCGTTTCAAGCGCTTCGCAGACGTCGAGTTTGTCCTCCCTGATCACATCGTGCTTGCGGGACCGAACAACTGCGGCAAGAGCACAGTCCTGCAGGCCATTGCAGCATGGGGCCTGGCCCTGAATCACTGGAAGCAGCGCTCCGACTTCCAGCGTCACCGGGGCGCCTACACGAAGGTCCCGATCGCTCGGCAAGCGTTTTCGGCGGTGCCGCTGCGCGCGTTCGATTTGTTGTGGAACCAGCGCCAGTATCACGGGTCGATGGAAGTCCTGGTTCAGAGGGGCGACTGGGCAATCACCATGGAGTTCATCTCGGACAGCACGGAACAGATCTACGTGCGCCCCAAGCCTGATGTCGAGCCGCCGGTGGTACGCAACGCAGATTTGGCGACGGTGTTCGTGCCGGCGATGTCCGGTCTCGGCGTGGATGAGCCCGTCTATCAGCGGCCCAAGATCGTCCAGCTTCTCGGCCAGGCAAAGCCAGGCGATGTCCTTCGCAATCTGCTTGTGGAAGCCAACGCGTCTGAGCCAGCATGGCGCGCACTGCTCGATTCGATCCGACGACTGTTCGGCTACGAGCTGCTGCCGCCTGACGCAACCGGGGCACACATCATTGCCGAATATTCCGAGCGCTCCGCAGGCGCGCGCTTTGACATCGGCAGCGCTGGCAGCGGCTTTCAGCAGGTGCTGATGCTGCTCACGTTCCTCAACACGCGGCCGGGTTCCGTGTTGCTGCTCGATGAGCCCGACGCGCACCTCCACGTGATCTTGCAGGACGCCATCTACGGTGAACTACGCAGCGTTGCGGCGAAGCAGAAGTCGCAGCTCATCATCGCGACTCACTCCGAGGTCATCATCAACTCGGTTGAACCGAAGGAGCTGTGCGTGATGGTGACGCAGCCACGCATGCTGGCCGACTCCGATGAGCGTGCGCTGCTGATCAAATCGCTCGGAGTGCTCTCGAACGAAGACATCCTGCTGGCCCTCGATGCACCGGGAGTGTTGTACCTTGAAGACTACACGGATCTAGAAATCTTGAGGGCGTGGGCGAAGACGCTCGACCATCCGGCATACGAGCTGCTGACGACACGGCTGTTTTGGAGAAAGACGGTCGCACAACCGCGGCCGGGCGCGGACGGGATCAAATCGAAAGATCACTACGAAGCATTGAAGCTCGTCCGCCCCGATCTCCCTGGATTGGAGCTGGTGGACGGTGACGCGCGTCCGGAGATTCAGGCGACGCCGATAACCGGATCTGGGCTGCAGCGCCTGCGCTGGCGGCGGTACGAAATCGAGAGCTATCTCTTCCATCCCAACGCGCTGGCGCGCTACGTCGAATACGTCGTGGGGCCCGCTGCTGCGGCGCCCCACATCGACGACCTGCGCAAGTATCTGGAAGAGACGCAACCGCCTGCTTTCCTCAGAAGCCCTGCTACGGATCACCCGTTCCTGATCGGCACCAAAGCTCGAACCGATCTCATCCCGCCCGCGTTAGCGGCCGCCGGCCTGCCGGACGTACCCTACACGCGTTACCATGAGATTGCGGCGTTGATGCCTGCGGATGAGATTCATCCTGAAGTGAAGGAGAAGCTCGACGCGATCGTGAAGGCCTTCGGGCAATGAGCGGATTCGAAGTTCAGCAACCGATCCTGTGCTCGCCGTTCGAGGAGCCACCGGAGCATTGGCGAATCGTCGAGGGCGAGGAACCGCAGCGCATGTCGGGGCGGCGGCCGGCGATGTACTTCTATCGTCCGCCCAGTCGCGGCGACGAGGTGGAACCACGCGATGGTGCGGGCACGGCTATCGAACTGAAGCTGGTCAATCGCATCCGCCAACGCGTGAAGGAGTGGAGAACACACAAGCCCGACCCGTACCCGGGGGTGAGCCGCACCACGCTGGAGCTGCTGAAGTACTGGCGGCGCGATGGGCGACAGCAGCGGCTGTTCTTCGCACAGCTCGAAGCGGCGGAGACAATCATCTTTCTCACCGAAGCTCGCGCTGACTTCCGGCAGGGCATCGACATTCCGCTCGACGAGCCCAGCGACGAGCGCAAGGCCGACGGCCTGACCGCGTTTCGGCGCTACGCCTGCAAGATGGCCACGGGCTCGGGCAAGACGACCGTGATGGGCATGCTCGCGGCGTGGAGCATCCTCAACAAGGTCAACGATCGGAGCGATGCGCGCTTCTCGGACGTTGTGCTGGTGGTCTGCCCCAACGTCACGATTCGTAACCGGCTGCGTGAGCTTGATCCGAACGAGGGCGAGGCCAGCGTCTATCGAACCCGCGACTTGGTCGCGCCGCATCTCATGGCGATGCTCACGCAAGGCCGAGTGCTGGTGACGAACTGGCACGTGTTCGAGCCGCAAGGTGTGCAGGTCGGTGGAGTCAGTGCCAAGGTTGCCAAGGCAGGTGTGCCGGTACGCGTCC
>DASVHW010000158.1 GCA_036382395.1 Candidatus Binatia bacterium
CGCCCGTTTCATAGCGGCGCTGCTGCCGGTGGCATTGGGGGCGGTGCTGGGTGCCCTGGTGTTGTACGAGTTGCAGACCTCGGCATTGGAGGCCGAGCTGCTGTCGCGCTGGGCGGCGCGCGCCACCTACACCGTCGGCGATGGCCCGAGCCCGCGCGTGGCGTTTCCGTCCGCGGGTCCGTTCGACGTCCGGCGTGGCTACGCACAGCTGCCGAGTTTTCAGTCGCGACTGACCGCGCACGGCTTTCAAGTGGCGCGGCAAGCCCGCGTCTCACCGGAGCTCGCGGCCCTGGTGTCGTGGCGTGTCGCCCCACCGTACCGCGAGCCGCCGGTGACCGGCCTCACCATCCGTGGCAACGGGGACTCGGTCCTTTTCAATGCGGTGAACACGGGCCGCAGCTTTCAACGCTTCGAAGACATCCCGCCGCTGCTGGTCGACGCGTTGCTGTACATCGAGAACCGCGAGCTGCTGACCCCCTTCGATCCACGCAGCAACCCGGTGATCGAATGGGATCGCCTGGCGAAGGCGAGCCTGCTGTACGTCGGCGGCAAGCTCCACCTGCCGGTGCAGCTGCAAGGCGGCAGCACGCTGGCGACACAGCTCGAGAAGTATCGCCACTCGCCGAGCGGGCGCACCACCGGCGCGTTCGAGAAGCTACGGCAGCTGATCGGCGCCAGTCTCAAAGCCTACGCCGACGGCCCGGACACGCGGCCGTGGCGGCGGCAAATCGTCGTCGACTACCTCAACACGCTGCCGCTGGCGGCGGCACCCGGCTACGGCGAGCTCAATGGGCTGGGCGATGGGCTCTACGCCTGGTTCGGTCTGCGATTGGAGGACATGTGTTGCGTGTCGAGGGCGCCGCAACCGACGCCCGAAGGGGTACGCGTTTTCAAGCATGCCTTGGCGCTGCTCATCGCCGTGCGCGCGCCGACGACGTACCTGGTCGAGTCGCGCCCGCAGCTGGCAACCAAGGTCGATGAGTACACCGACTTGCTGGCGAGGGATGGCGTCATCGACCCCGCGCTGGCGCAAGCCCTCAAGGCGACACCGATCACGTTCCTGCCGCACGCCCCTGTGCCGCCGCCCGTGTCCTTTGTGCAGCAGAAGGCCCCCAACGCCGTGCGCACGACGCTGATGCGCATGCTCGATGTGCCGAGCCTCTACGATCTCGACCGCCTGCACCTCGAGGTGTCGAGCCCCATCGACGTCTCGATGGAGGAACGCGCCAGCGAGCTCTTTCAGGACCTCGCCGACCCGCGCTTCGTCGTCGCACACGGGCTCAAAGGCGAGCACCTGCTGCAAACCGGCGATCCGCACAAGGTGATCTACAGCCTGATGCTCTTCGAGCGCGCGCCGGAGGGTAACGTGCTGCGCGTGCATGCCGACAACCTCGACCGCCCCTTCGACATCAATGACGGCATCAAGATGGAGCTCGGCAGCAGCGCGAAGCTGCGCACCCTGGCGCACTACCTCGAGCTGGTGACCGAGCTGGACCACGAGCTGGAACCGCTCGACGCGAAGACGCTCGCTGCGCGCGCCCGCGTCGCGCGTGACCCGATCACCAAGTGGGCGGCAGAGACGCTGCAGCACGACCAGCATCTCGACCTCGACGGCCTGCTGCAGCGCGGGCTCGAACGCCGCTACGCGGCGAGCCCGTATGAAGCCTTCTTCACCGGCGGCGGCATGCACACCTTTGTAAACTTCCAGCGCAGCGACAACGGCCGCGTCCTGTCGGTGCAGGACGGCCTGCAAGGGTCGGTGAACCTGGTCTTCATTCGCCTCATGCGCGACCTCGTGCGCTACCATCAAGCCCGCTTGCCGTACGACGTGGACCGCGTGCTCAACGACCTCGACGATCCGCAACGGCAGCGCCTGCTGACCGCCATCGCTGGGGACGAAGCGGAGCACTTCCTGCTGCAGGCGTACCGCACGTATCACGGGCAATCGACCGAGGACATCATCGAGCGACTGTTGGGTCGCCGCGCCGACTCGCCGCGTCACCTGGCGATGCTCTTTTACGCGTGGCATTCGGGAGCGGACGAGGCGGCCCTCGGGGATTGGCTGCAGGAGCGGGCGGGGCCGCTGCCGGCCGAGGCGGTGCACCGCCTGGCGCGCGCCTACGGCAATCCGCGCCTCAACATCGCCGACTACGGGTACTTGCTGTCGCGGCATCCGCTCGAGGTGTGGTGTGCCGGTGAGCTGACGCGCGACCCGACGGCGACGTGGCCGCAGCTGCTCGAGCGCAGCGCGGCGGTGCGCCGGGTCGCCTCGGCGTGGCTGTTCAAGACCCGCAACCGGCATGCGCAAGACCGGCGGCTGCGCATCCGCATCGAGCGTGACGCCTTCGCCCGCATGACGCCGTACTGGCGGCGACTGGGATTTCCCTTCGCGCGGCTCGTCCCGACGTATGCCACGGCCATCGGCAACTCCTCCGATCGTCCGGCGGCGTTGGCCGAGCTGATGGGCATCATCGTCAACGACGGCGTGCGGCGGCCGACGCTACGCATGACCGAGCTGCACTTCGCCGAGGGCACGCCGTACGAGACCGTCTTCGAGCCGGCGCCGTCGAGTGGGGAGCAGGTCATGGACCCCGCGGTGGCGCGGGCGCTGCGCGGCGGGCTCGCCGATGTCGTGAACCATGGCACGGCGCGCCGCGTCGCTGGCGCGTTCGTGCACAACGGGAAGCCCCTGATCGTCGGTGGAAAGACGGGAACCGGCGATAACCGCTACAAGACCTTCCGTCGACACGGCGGGGTCATCTCGGCACGCCCGGTGAACCGCACCGCAACCTTCGTCTTCTACATCGGTGACCGCTACTTCGGCGTGCTCACCGCCTTTGTCCCCGGCAGCCAGGCCGGCGCGTATCAGTTCACCAGCGCGTTGCCGCTCGCGGTGTTGAAGCTCGCTGCGCCGATCATCAATCCGCACCTATAGGGCCATTGCGGACGCCGGCTCGGCCAAGGTCGCCCGCGAGGATGCCTTCCCTCTGCGAGTGCGCATTCCGGCCGGAGTCTGCGGACTGGCGCGAGACAGCGACATTCTCGTCGACCAGATCCTCGCGTGGGACAACGAGCTGTTCCGGCGCGATCTCGGTTCCGTGCCCGAAGCGGTGCAGGACGAGGTTCGGCGAGCGCTGCTCGAGTTCTTGGATCTGCTTTAACGAGTGATCGTCCAAATTCCAGACGTGGCTCAGCGCCGGCGCTCCTTCAAGGCCTTGTCGAACTCACTTGAATGGGTGCCTTACCAGCTCTTCGCTATTCTACCGTAGCGTGCGTCACGTGGATCGAACTGGGTTCAGCGTCGGCA
>DASVHW010000159.1 GCA_036382395.1 Candidatus Binatia bacterium
GTTGCCACGTCGTGGTAGTCGTGGACTTCGGCAACCTCCTTGCCTCGTAGGCTTCGAACGACGCGCCCTGCGCACTGGATTAGGAGGCCGTCGAAGGAGATCGGTCCAGCGAGGAACAGGGTGTCGAGCGCCGGCACGTCGAATCCCTCACCAATGAACGGCGTCGTGCCGATGACCACGATCGCGTCGCCGGGATGAGCGTCACCCAGTTCCGCAACGATGCGTCGTCGTTCGCTTCCGGACATGCTCCCTTGGAGCACGAGTGGCCGCTGTCCCTCGCTGGTCAGCCGGTGGGCGAGGATCTCGACGTGCGCAACGCGCCTGGTCAGCACAAGGCAGTTCCGACCGCGGCCAAGCGCCTCGAGAATGTCCGCGACGATCTGGTCGTTTCGGTCCTCATCGGCGATGAGGGCACGCTGCACCTCGGCTAGGGCTGCTGGGTCGGAGAAGTCGACTATGCCAAACGCGAAACTGGTGTCGTGGACGTGCAGTTCGCGGCGCGGCCCGGCGTCCGAGGAGCCCGGGGAAAACAGCGTGCCCGGATCGCTGGTCACACCGATCACGTGGCGGATGGGACCGAGTTGCCACGTGGCCAGGTCGCCGAGCCCATCCCGTCGCTTGGGAGTGGCCGTGAGCCCGAGCCAGAAGCGAGCTGCCATGGGCTTCACCGAGTGCTCGTATGCGGCGGCCGCCAGGTGGTGACACTCGTCGACGATCACCTGCCCGTAGTCCTTGGTGAGTTGTTCGATCCCCTCCCGTCTGGCGAGGGAGGGCAGCATCGCAATGTCGACGAAGCCGGTCAGCTTCTTGCGTCCGCCGCCCATCTGGCCGGCACGGACACCCAGGAACTGCTCAATCCGCGCGCGCCACTGCTCCGCGAGTGCCTTCCGGTCGACCAGGACGAGCGTGGATGTACCTCGCTCGGCAATGATGGCGCACGCCATGACCGTCTTGCCGGAGCCGGGAGGGGCCACCAGGACGCCGTCGTCGTGGGCAAGGAGCGCATTGACCGCTGTCGCTTGGGGTTCAGACAACTCCGCGGCCAAGGCGAGGTCAGTTTCCCGTCCAGAATTCCGGGCGTCTATGACCTCCATACGCGAGCCGGCCCTCTCGACGATGTCGGTGATCCGGTGCCGCAATCCCCGAGGTAGGACAAGTCGATCATCGATCGTCACGTCATAGCCGCGCACGAAACGCGGCGTGTCCCACGTTGACTTCCGCAGGCGCTGCAATTCGTAGAACTTGGGATTGGCCAGCGACGCGACGTGCTTGAAAGTCGAGACCGTCGCAGGGGTCAGCTGGGACATGTCGATCGCCAGACCAGCAGCGAGCTCAGCGCGCACCACCGCTGGCAGCCGGGGCTGGACCTTGCTGGCGGTCGAGACGCTCACAGCCGCGATGTCGGTCCCGACGAGCGTCCGACCCACTTGCCGGGCGAGGAGACCCGCTTCGCCTGGGTCAAGACGATCGAGAGTGGACAGATAGGCCCACTGGTCTGCATGCGGCTCCAAGGTCGCCAGGTCGAGGAAGACGGTCAGTCCATCCCGGCGGCGCCGGCCTTGCAGAGGTGCAGCGATCAGGTTCCCGAAGCCACCTGCCGGGAGAACATCCTGGTTCGGGAACAGCCGGTCATATGACTGCAAGTCCATCGACCCCCGCAGCACCATCGCCTCATGGACGAGCCACGTGCCGATGGCCCGCGCTGTCGCCGCTGGAACCGCACCCGAGAACAAGATCCACACGTGCGCCCCTCGCCCGGACTGGGAGATCTCCACGGCAGCCGGGATCCGTCGGCTCCTCGCGGCCTTCGCGTACGCCAGCGCATCCAACATCGCCGCAGCCCCATCGAAGTCGGCCGCCAGGCAGTGGCAACCATTGGTGGTCAGCAGTGGGTACAGGCCCACAAAGACCTCCCCCGCCAGATGTGCCGCCATCACCTCCGGCGTCAGGGGAAGGTAACGGACACCGCCGCGGTCTGCGCCCTTTCGCCAACCGCCCGCCACGGCCGGCGACCACCCGCTCAAACCAGACCGCGCGTTCTCCCAACGAACCGCGTATACGTCGCGTCGAGCCCGGAATCGGTCAGCGTACAGTCGAAGCTTGTCGTCCAAAGACGAAGCCATCGTGACCATCCCCGGCACTGCCAACGGCATGGCCGGCTGCTCAGCAGCAGGAGCCGTATCCCACCCGCGCAAGTCGAGCAGCCGCGACAACCGAGCGTTCTCCTCGCGCAAGCGCTCCAACTCGCGAGACAACGCCGCCATCTCGG
>DASVHW010000160.1 GCA_036382395.1 Candidatus Binatia bacterium
GGGCTACTCGCTCGACACGCCGCTCGCCCACATGGCGCAGCAAGCGCGCTGGGCCCGCTTCGCCGACGGCGCCGACGAGGTGCACCAATGGCGCATCGCCCAGCGCACCATCGACGCCTACAAGCGCGACAAATCGACGCGGGCGGCGACGGGAAATCTGCCGTTGTAGCCCCCAAGGCAGTACATGGACTCCGTGGGACAACGCCCGTTCACACGCTAGTCCCGACCGCCGTCGCCCCCAGTCCCCAGCCGGCCCGATCGACACGGCCCGATCGGTAGGCTTGCCTACGGGAGGGACTGCGTGATGGCGGCGTCAAAGGTTCCCAGCGCCGAGGCAGCTCTCTCCGCATCGTCGCGGCTTGTTGCGGCGACGAGTAGGGTCTGGTCCGTGCGTCGGTCCGCAGCGAGAATGAGCACGTTGCGCAGCGCGAACGGTTGCAAGTTGCGATGCGAGTTGCTGCGTGGCGAAAACACCAGCGTCACATGGGCGCCGGGAACGGTTGTCGCGCTGACTCCGTCTGTGCGGATTGGCAGTGACACTAGCTCGAGGCCAGAGACGCTGGCGGGATCGATCGGAGTGGCGCTGAGCTGGCTGGAAACGAGCGGAGAACCAGCGGTGATCGGTTGCAAGGCATAGCGACCAACCACCTCCGACGGCTTGGTGAAGCTCCCTCGTTCCAGGGCGAGACGCTTGAGGGCGACATCACCGAGCGTGATGACGTGAAATGCCGGCAGGCCACGGCTGCCGGCGACGACCTGCTCGACCCGAGCCGAAAACCCCGGCACGATGCCAACAGCCCGGAGCACGAGCAGCAACAGAACGATCGGTCCGATTAGGAACACGGCATCCTGGCAGCGGCGCTCCCGCTTCTTTCGTGTAGCATCCTCAGCCAACACCTGTGCAGCGAGCAATTCGGTCAAGCGGCGGACGCCGATGTGGGTATCCCGATTGAGCGTAGTGATGCCGTTGTCGAAGTCCTGCCCGACGCGTTCCCAGAGTTCGTCGATGGTGTGGATGTCAACGCCCGGTTCCTGTAGCCGGGCGATCTCGTAGCCCAAGACATACTTGAGTTCATCGATGGCGGTCATCGCTGAGGGGTAGCGGTGAAGGGTGGCGACTCGACCGACCTTATGGCTTAAGCACAATCACCGTTCCCCCGGGCAGATCCGCCATACTGGGCAGCGTTATCGTCACGCGGCCGCTCAAGATTGCGACGCGCACCATGCTCTCGTCTACCGCCCGAGGCAGCCGCACACCTAGAGCCCGGACGCCCTTGTGCTCGACCGCAAGGAGTGTCCCCGAGACTCTGACCTTAAGCTGTTTGACGTCAACGCCTGGCAGAGGCACTTCCATGATGGTCATATCGGGCTCATGGCTCCGTGATATCTCCATGAATTCCGAGCCCATAAGCAGATCATGATCGGTCACACTAACGACTGGCGCCTGAATTCCGACGTCACTCTTTGGCAAACGGCTCATTTTCCCCTGCCCTTTCCGGGGTCATACTACCCCTACGCTCCTGGCTGCGCCGTCTGGCTGACAGCCTTGGCTAGCGTAACTGCTCGATACGTCACCTCTACAATCCTACCGGAAGCCACTCGGTCTACCAGGAATTGGTAAGGATTGACCCCGATACACCGCACGAAACCACCGTCGGCACGGGCCGAATTCCACTCAAGCCAATATCCTTGTGGCAAGGTGTCGCCGATTACGAGGTTGCGTACCTCTATCGACTCAAGATTCCTTACGCGCAGGAATACGGTTACGATGTTGTTCGCAACCTTTATGCCCCGCGCAACCTCCAACTTGGCTGAACTCGGCACAGCCCGCGCGTACGTAGGCGCGGCAGGAATGGCAGGCGGGTCACTCGGGGATGGGCCGACAATCATTTGGCGAGAGATCTCGTACCACTGCTGTCGTTCCTCGCTCTGGGTGGACACCGTCGACGAGTAGCCCAACTGCTTGAGGAGATCGGAACGATACAAGTCAAACGCCCCCATCACGACCTGGCCCCACGCGCCCGCGCGCCCTATGGCAGCTAGGCAAAAGGCGTACGAAAAGCCCGCACACACTGTGACCTCAACCGACCAGATAGTCGCCGCACTCCATGCAGTCAGTGGAGTGCCCCTCAATAGTCCAACGGCAAGCAATGCCAACCCCAGCAGAGCACTCAGCAGAGAGCTGTTGAGCATGAAATCGAACGACGTCTTCGCTTCGTCGATCGTTGCGGCGTAGTCCTTGTCGATCTTAGCGATCAGCCGCGGCCAGAGCGTCACCGCGTCCATCTCATATTGCAGGTAGGGATAGTACTCGAAGGCGCGGATTACGTTCCCCAGACGCGTGGGCAAGACCAGCTCGACACGGCCCGGGAAGCCGCTTTCTGTGCGCTCCCAGAGCTTTTTCCACAAACCAATAATTTCGGTGTATTGTTTCGCGACTGTCTGATCTTCAGTGAGACGCTTGGCCATAGCCCGAAGCAGCGTGCGCATGCCTCGGATCCGCACGCTGGCTGCCGTCAGCTCGGCTTGGTACTGCCGAGTCCAGCGCTTCCCGAGCGACGATTCTTGCCAAGGGTAGCCTTCGTAGAAACGAATGATCGGAATGTTGAGATTGTACAGTGCCCCGCTGAGCGCCAGGGTGACCAACGAGATGACGACGACCTTCCACTGTACGTCGAGCGCTTCCAGCCCCGTCGGCCATACTGCCTCAGAAGGCAGCATCGGCGCCACCAACACCAGACTCAGGGCTACGAAGAAGGCGGTCGGCAGCAAGGTGCTCAGGATCAGCGACTTGCTGAATTGTCCGGAGATCGATGACAAGATGCTAGTCATGCCATGCCTCGCACCACCGAACGGACCGCACTATCTCACATTAGACCCGATAGAACCGGCGTCAGGTACAGACTCTACCACAACTGCGCCTGGCTTGTCACCTACATATAGTGTAGCCCGAGCGCGCCGTGCACCTGCATGGCGCGCTCCACGACGCGGTTCAGTATGTTGGCGACGATACACCCTGCCCTGAGCATCGTTGAAGGGCGCTGGCGCGCATGGCGCAGCACGCCCGCTGGGCACACTTCGCCGACGGCGCCGACGGAAGTGCACCAATGGCGTGTCGCTGCGCTCGGTGTCTGATGACAAATACCGCGTTCATGCCGGCTATCCACGACTGTTGTGCCTTGTTCAAGCACATTGACAGACTCCTTCAGAATCCGGTAACGGGCAGAGGTCTTGGCTCACCATGCCGGCGCGCCTCGGCGGCGCACACCGCAGAAGTCCTCCGCTGAGAGGTCGGCGTTCAAATCCGGCCCGGCGCAGCTGCACCCGGCGTTTCCCACTTCGAGCGGCCGACCCGACAGGCGGGGCGCGGCATGCCTCTGGCTCGTTCTCCTGGCGGCCATCCTCGTACGCTTGCCGAACTTGAACGAGAGCCTGTGGTTCGACGAGGTCATGTACACCGGCGTGGGATTGACGGGCGATTCCCTGCGCTGGGTCCTGTTTCACGACGTCCACCCACCCCTTTACGCACTGGTCGTCTGGGCGTGGATCCAGGTGTTCGGCGACAGCGAAATCGCCGTGCGCCTGCCGTCGCTGTTGTGCGGCCTGGCATCCGTTGCGCTCACCTTCGCGCTCGCGCAGCAGTGGTTTGGTTCGCGCATCGCGTTCCTCGCCGCGATGTTATTGGCTCTCTCGCCCGCCCACATCTGGTACTCGCACGAAAACAAGACCAACATGCTGCTGGTACTCTTGACTGTAACCCTCATATGGGGGCTCGATCGGGCCTGGCGTAGCGATCGCCGGCGGGACTGGGCGGTGTTCCTGATCGCGTCGGCGTTGGCGTTGTGGACCAACGTGTTTGCCGTGTTCGTGGTCCTGGCGGCTCTTCTTTGGCTGTGGCTAGAGGCCCTCCGAGCGCAGCGGCTACGGCGGGCAGTGGTCTCGACGATAGTGGTGATCTGCGCCTGTCTGCCCATTGCGATTGCCGATCTGAGGCAAATCGGGAGTTTGCAGCGCAGCTACCTTCGACCGTTTACCCTGGAGGAAGTGTACAAACTACTCCTCATTTATCTCAGCCACGGGAACACGCTGCGCACGCTGTCGCCGTATGCCCGGCTGGAGGCCATGCTGTTACAGCCGTGGCCGTTTTTCCTCGTGGATGGATTGTTCGCCTGTCTGCTGGTGGTCGGATTCGTCTGGCTGATTCGGAATGGCGGGAACGCCAAGCCGCAGCCACTGATGAACCGGCCGGCGCACCGCCTGTTGGTATTCTACTTCATCGTACCCTTACTTGCCCTTTGGGTCGCATCACGCATCCACGCACCCATCTACATCGAGCGCAGCATGCTGATTCTGCTCGTGCCGTACGTCATGCTGCTGGCCGCGGGCGTGTTTGCGATTCCACGTCCTCCGCTCCGGTACGTGGCGCTGGCGGCCTTGCTGCTGCTCAACGGCTGGGCCCTGCTGAATTTGTGGGTCATGAAGAGCGACACCTGGACCGTGTACAAGCAGAAGAACGACTGGCGGGCCGCGGCGCAGTTCTTCGGAGCGGAGATGCACAACAGCACCATGCCACTGGTGATCTTCGCGACCGCGCCCGCTTCGGTGTTGGTGTACTACGACCATCGATTCTCGGAGCTTGCCGATGCTGATGACGCGGGCCGTCCGGAAGCGAAGGCGCTCATCGCCTACGTGTCGCGTAATGGCGAACGGTCCCTTGCTGACCGGCTACGCCGTGACCACACCGACACGTGCTATCTGATCGAAGACCGGTATTGGGGAAACGGTTTTAACCAACTCCTCGCCGCCGTGACCAAGGACCCCGCCTTTCAGCTGCTGGCGCAGCGCTCGTTCAAGGGCCTCAACGTGTTCAAGTTCAGATTGCTGGCGGAGCCGTAACGACGATGAAGTTGTTCCGGCACTGCCGGGAACGCGGCGCCAACGTGAAGTGCGGCAGTTTGGTCGTGAGACGCGGGCCGGCGGCGCCGGTCGATCTAGCCGTACTCGCCGTCTTTGTCATTGGCGTATCCCTGCGAGTTTTGTTGGCGATAGTGAACGCCGACGCGAACGATTCGCACCTCCCTGTGATCCGCATCATTGCATTTGAAAATCGATTCCCCGAGAAATCTGAGGTGTGGGAGGCGTTCCAACCGAAGCTGTACCACGCCACGGTGGCTATGATCTGGAAGTTGTGGCCGACGGCCTCAATGTGGGTGTTGACGCGTATCGCCCAGGCGGTGAGCTGCACGGCTGGCATTGCCACACTTGTTGTGGTGCTCGTATTCCTGCGCCGGCTGAGCATCAGCCCCAGGGTGCGCTTCCTCGTGTTTGCGCTTGTTGCCCTCAATCCAGAATTGATCGGCATCAGCGCGCAGGCCACGAATGATGCCTTCGTCATTTTGTTCGGGACATTGGTGCTCTATTTCGGTTTCCTGTTTTTTCAGGACGGGAAGAGGAATGCGTTTGTCGCGCTGATTGTCGCCGCCTGCCTCGCCGGTCTTTCCAAAGGCAACGGATTAGTGGCCATCGCGGCGGTGTTGACCACGTTCGGTGTGGCAGCGCTGTGGCACAGCCCGACGTATAGGCTCCGCGGGGGCAATTGGCACTGCATGCAATGATATTCGCCGTCGTCGTCCTACCCATCGTATGGGAGATTGGTCCTTACGGGATGCATCAGCGCCAGTACGGTTCGGCCTTCGTGACGAACTGGCCCAGCTCATACGTTCGTCCCGGGTTCACCTCCGTGGCGCAGGGACTCCTGACCTTTCGTCTCCTCGACCTCATCCAGCATCCCTTTAACACGCACGGTATGACTCTTTACCCAGCGCACAGAACGTCGCTATGGTCGCGGCTATATGGGCAAGCACATTTTGTGCATTTCGAGCAGTGGCCACGCTCGTGGCAGTCGCGGGAGCCAGCCTTACAGGACCTTGGCCGGCTGCTCTTGGTGGTTGGACTCTTGCCGTCCGCGCTCCTGGGATGGCAATTGTGGGCAACTGGAGTGACGGCCGCGGGCTGGCTGTGGCGAAAACGTAGGGAGGGAACGGTGCTCTTCGGTCCCGTGCTACTCGCGCTCGCAGCCTTTGGCCACCTCGCCTTCGTGGCAGGTTATGCCTACCTCCAACCGGACTTCTCGAGCATGAAGCTGATTTTTATCTTTCCCGGACTGCTGGGCTTCGTCATGCTTCTCGCCTCGGCAACGGAGGACTTCTCCGGTTGGTGCAGCCAGCGGCCAGCGCTTGAGCCGCTGGTGCACTCTGTGTTTGCTGTGTTGTTGCTCGGCTATGTAATCGACGTCAGCGCCCTCATCCTGCAACTCTCGTAAGCCGGGCGTTGGCGGCGCACGGATCTGGAACCCATGGGGGACATAGTTGTGCGCCGCGCCAAGGCGCGGCCTTCGAGAAAGTGGTACCTCTCAGAAGGAAGGATGGAGCGTATAGAGGCAGAGGATGCCATCTTGCTCATTGATCTCCGCCTTGGTCGGCTCGCCGTTCACAACCTTGCGGACCAGCTCGATGATCTCACCGCCCACGTCCTCCAGGCATTTGCCCTCCAGGATGGTGCCGGCATTGATGTCCATGTCGTCCTCCATGGCCCGGCAGAGGGCGCTGGTACTGGCCACCTTGATGACCGGCACGATGGGGAAGCCGATAGGGCTCCCTCTCCCGGTGGTAAAGATCATCAAGTGTGCTCCTCCGGCGGCCACACCCGCCATGGACTCCGTGTCGTAACCGGGGGCGTCCATGAGGACCACGCCTTTCTGCGAAGGGATTTCCGCATAGTCGACCACCTGGGTGATCGGACGTGTCCCGGCCTTGGCGATGCAGCCCAGAGATTTCTCGCGAATGGAGCTCATCCCGCCGTCCATGTTGCCCGGAGAGATGACGTACGGAGCCAAGGGCCCCAGCAGATCGCGGGTCAGCTGCTCGGCATCGCTGATCATCTGGGCGATCTTTCCTGCCACTTCAGGAGAGCAGGCCCGGCGTTCGAGTATATGGCTGGTACCGATCATCTCCGTATCCTCCGTCAGGATGACCGTGCCACCCTGATCGACGAGCCAGTCCGCCGCCACTCCCACGCTGGGATTGGCGGTCACTCCGGAGAAGGCATCGGAGCCGCCGCACTCGAGTCCCATGACGATGCGGTCCGGACCAAAGGGCTTCCGCTCCATTTTCTTGGCCTCCTCAAGCATCTTCGTTACGAACGCTATCCCCTTGGCCGCCGCCTTGCGGGATCCACCGTCCTGCTGGATAGAGACAAACTCTACCGGCTTTTTCGACTCGGCAATATCCGCCGCCAGCCGTTCACCCTTGATGACCTCGCAACCCAAGCCGATGACCAGGACCGCCGCCACATTCGGGTGCCTACCCAGATTGGTCAGTGTCCTTGCATGTAAGCCCACCTCCAGGGCTCGGCCACAGCCATGGCCATGATAGATGGGCACGACTTCGGGGACCGCCTTGGCGATCAGGCGCACCACGCCGTTGGCGCAGGAGACGGATGGAATCACCACGACGTGGTTTCTGATGCCGACCGACCC
>DASVHW010000161.1 GCA_036382395.1 Candidatus Binatia bacterium
CTCAAGTCCTACGTGAAGCCGACGTTCATCATGCTGCCGTTCAACATCATCAGTGAGCTTTCGCGCACCCTGGCCCTGGCCGTCCGCCTGTTCGGCAACATGATGAGCGGGGCGATGATTATCGCTATTCTGCTCACCATCACGCCCTTCATCTTTCCGATCGTCATGACGGTGCTCGGTCTGCTAACCGGCATGGTGCAGGCCTATATTTTCACCATCCTGGCCGCGGTTTACATCGCGGCCGCCACGCGTGTCCGCAAGCCGGAGCCAAGGCCCGAGGACTGAGACAACTCCGCCAACCACGAAAGGATGCACCATGGATAGCATGACGCTCATCGCAATCGCTTCAATCGTCACCGCCGGCCTGACGATCGCCCTGGGGAGTCTCGGACCTGCGCTCGGCGAAGCGCGTGCGGTCGCCACGGCATTGAGTTCTCTAGCGCAGCAGCCCGACGCCTCCGCCACCATCACGCGGACCCTGTTCGTCGGTCTGGCGATGATCGAGTCCATGGCCATCTACTGCTTCGTGGTCTCGATGATTCTCGTGTTCGCCAACCCGTTCTGGAATCACGTCATCGCCCAAACCGCAGGGAAGTAACCTATGCTCATCGATTGGTTCACCGTCGGTGCGCAAGCGCTCAACTTCGTCATCCTGGTGTGGTTGATGAAGCGTTTTCTTTACAAGCCCATCCTCCACGCCATCGACGCGCGGGAGAAGCGGATCGCTACGGAACTCGCGGACGCCGACGCGAAAAAGGCCGAAGCCCAAAAGGAGCGCGACGAGTTCCAGCACAAGAACGAGGAGTTCGACCAGCAGCGCGCCACACTCTTGAGCCAGGCGACGGAAGAGGCGAAAGCCGAACGTCAGCGGCTCCTCGACGAAGCGCGGCAAGCGGCCGACGCCTTGAGTGCCAAGCGACAGGAAACGCTGAGAAACGACGCCCATAACTTAAATCAAGCCATCCGTCGCCGGACCCAGCAGGAAGTGTTCGCCATCGCGCGAAAGGCGCTGACGGATCTCGCCACGACGAGTTTGGAAGAACGCCTGGGCGAGGTGTTCACTCGCCGCTTGCGAGAGATGGACGGCCAGGCGAAAGCAGGCCTCGCCGAGGCCCTGAAGACAGCGTCTGACCCCGCGCTCGTGCGCAGCGCGTTTGACCTGCCTGCGGAACAACGCGCGGCGATACAAAATGCGCTCAACGAAACCTTCTCGGCCGAAATCCACATCCGGTTCGAGACCGCGCCAGATCTGATCAGCGGCATTGAACTCACCACGAATGGACAAAAGGTGGCGTGGAGCATCGCCGATTATCTGGTGTCGCTGGAAAAAGGCGTCGATGAACTCCTGAAAGAGAAGGACAAAGCCGAGGCTAAACCTGAGGCCAAAGCCGAGCCTAAACCTGAAGAACCTAAGCCCGAAACAAAGAACCATGAACATGGAACCTGAGAGTCTCCAGAACGTGTTCGACAGCGCGTTTGCTGGAATAAGCCAGGTGCGGGAAGCATTCACGCCGCAACTGAGGCCACGGGAAGTGGGCACGATCACGAGCATCGCTACGGGCATCGCAAAAGTCTCCGGCCTCCCCGGGGTGGGTTTTGAGGAGGTGCTGAGGTTTCCCGGCGATTTGTATGGCATCGCATTCAACGTCGATGAAGACGAAATCGGCATCGTTCTGCTGGGCGACTACTGGCAGTTGCATGCGGGCGATGAAGTCGAACGCAGGGGGCACGTGATGGACGTGCCGGTGGGAGACGGATTGGTCGGACGCGTTATTAATCCATTGGGCCGGCCTCTGGACGGCAATGGCCCGGTGGTTTCCAGCGCGCGCCTACCCATCGAACGCACGGCACCGCACATCATGGACCGCGCGCCCGTCACGGTGCCTCTCCAGACCGGCCTCAAAGTCATCGATGCGCTCATTCCCGTTGGGCGCGGCCAGCGCGAGTTGATTCTCGGCGACCGCCAGACGGGCAAGACCGCCATTGCGATCGACACCATCCTCAACCAGCGCGGCCAGAATGTCCTGTGCGTTTATTGTGCCATCGGTCAACGCGCGTCCGCCGTCGCGAAGGCCGTGGCAACCTTGCGGGAAAAGGGCGCGATGGATTACACCATCGTCGTCGTGACCGAGGGCAACGACCCGCCGGGTCTCGCTTACATCGCTCCTTACGCCGCGACCAGCATCGCGGAGTCTTTCATGGAAGCGGGCCGAGATGTGCTGATCGTCTACGACGACCTCACCCATCACGCGCGCGCCTACCGCGAACTCTCTCTCTTGCTGCGCCGTCCGCCCGGTCGCGAAGCGTTTCCCGGCGACATCTTTTATATCCACTCGCGGTTGCTCGAACGTGCGACGCACTTGCGCAAGGAACTCGGCGGCGGCTCCCTTACCGCGCTGCCCATCATCGAAACCGAAGCGCAGGACATTTCCGCCTATATTCCGACCAACTTGATTTCCATCACGGATGGGCAGATCTACCTCTCGCCGTCGCTATTCGAATTGGGCGTGCTGCCCGCGGCCGATGTCGGAAAGTCCGTTTCGCGCGTTGGTGGCAAAGCGCAGCGCGCGGCCTACCGCGTAGTGGCGGGCGACCTCAAGCTCGCCTACGCGCAGTTCGAGGAACTCGAAACCTTTTCCCGGTTCGGAGCCCGCCTGGATGAAGACACCCGCAAGATCATCGAGCACGGACGGCGAATTCGTGCCTGCCTCAAACAGCCGGAATTCGCCCCGGTGTCCGTGCCCGCGCAAATCGCCGTGCTGCTGGCGTTGACCGCAGAACTCTTCGACCGCGTGCCGCTTGACCAGATGACGGACGCCGAGCACGCCCTACGCGAGGCGGCGGCGGATATCCCGGCGGAGGTGCGCGAGCGATTGGATACCGCCGAAAAATTGAGCGACGAGGACCGTGAAACGATTATCCAAATCGCCCGCCAAGCGCTCGCCCATTTCCAACCCAAGCCTGAATCCAAAGCCGAACCCAAGCCTGAGGCCAAGGCCGAGCCTAAGCGTGAACCCGAGGAGAAGTCATGAGCGACACCACGGCGAGTCTGCGCCGAAAGATCGGCGGAGCCGGGGATCTCCAATCCGTCGTCCGCACGATGAAGGCCGTGGCCGCCTCGAGCATCGGACAATACGAGAAATCGGTGCGTGCGTTGGCCGACTACTATCGCACTGTGGAGCTGGGGTTGGGCGCATGCTTCCGGGAAAGCGGGCCGGCGCCCTTGATTGCAGAACGGAAAAGACAGACAGTTGCGGGTGCGATTGGCGCGGTCGTGTTCGGTTCAGACCAGGGACTGGTGGGCCAGTTTAATGAGGTGGTGGCCGATTATGCGGTCAAGACGCTGACGGCTCTGCCGGCCAAACCCGAGGTCTGGGCCGTCGGTGAGCGCGTTCATGCGCGCCTGGCGGACGCGGGCCTGCCGCTGATGGGACTCTTCACGGTGCCGAACTCCGTCAAGGCCATCACCCCGCTCGTCGGCCAGATTCTCGTGGAGAGCGAGACGCGCCACAGCCAGGGTGAAATCACCGAACTCCACCTCTTTTACAACCGCCCCACGTCCGGGGCGGTTTATGCGCCCGTCAGTCAGCGACTGCTACCGCTGGACGAAAACTGGCGACGCAAGCTGGCCGAACTTCGCTGGCCGACAAGAAACTTGCCCGAGGTCATGGGTGGCGGCACCGCGACCTTGCGGGCGCTCATCCGCGAATATCTTTTCGTCTCGCTCTTCCGGGCGTGCGCCGAATCCCTCGCGAGCGAGAACGCGAGCCGCCTGGCGGCGATGCAACGCGCCGACAAAAACATCGACGAATTGCTGGAGGACCTCAACGGGAAATTCCATCGTTTGCGCCAGAGTGGCATCGACGAGGAACTGTTCGACGTCATCTCCGGCTTCGAAGCGCTGAGCGTAGAGGAGAAATGATGCACGTTGGCACAGTCGCCGACGCTGAGCTGGAAATGCTTCAGCACGAATCATTCAGCTACTTTCTGCATGAGATGAATCCAAACAACGGGCTGGTGATCGACAAGACCGCAGCAGATTGGCCTGCCAGTATTGCCGCTACCGGCTTCGCGTTGGCGGCTTACCCGGTGGCTGTCGAGCGGGGATTTATGCCGCGTGCCGCGGCGGTAGAACGAACGCTGACCAGCGAGCGGGTTTTGGCGGGGGGTTGGTTATGACCTGGACAGTGGCACTTTCTCGAACGAGCGTCTACGCCGCGAGGCGTTGGTGTGCCGTGCAAAGACGGCGGTTTCCAGTGGGTGTGAGTCCCACCCGGCAAAGGGTCGCTGCAGCCGGAAGCAGTCGGAGCGGGGAGAGGAG
>DASVHW010000162.1 GCA_036382395.1 Candidatus Binatia bacterium
AATGACGTGGCTGACAACCAGGCAAGATCTTCTGGGTCGTTCTCGTTTCATGCCGCCTCCCCGCTCAATCATGCGAAGGTCTTTTTGCCATATAACTGACGAAAGTCAAGTAGAAAGCACCGGCGGCCTCTCTCCGATCGCCGGCGAAACTGCAACTCGAGTTCAGGAGGGGGAGCGCGGGACCGTTTCTCGGACTGCAAACGTTGGCGTGGTCAGGCTTGACAGACCGGCCAAGTGGTCCGTCATCTTGCAGGAATTGACTGAAATGTTTGAATCGACGGCAGGTCGTCGCCTCATCAATTGGCCGCCACGCACCCGGCTAGTCTACCGATGTTTCCTCCCAAGATTGCGCTGCCTGGCAGGCTGTCTGCCTCGGAGACGAGACAGAGAAAGTGAGAACGATGATCAAGCTATCTTGGCTCCCACACTGGCGGGCCTACATTGTCACCTCCGTTTTCCCCTTCTCACAATTGGTCGGCTGCTTTGACGGTGGGTTCCCGACTCCCCGGCGACCCGCCGATGGCACCCGTACTCTGGTTGAGCATCTCGCCTTGTGCCGTGAAACAGGCGTTGCGCAAGGCGCCATCGGCACCGTCACCCAATCTCCTTGCTGCGTCGGAAGTGCCGGGGTATGCTCCGTAGCCTCGAACGCAGTATGAAATTCCTCCTTCAGAACCACAGCAGCTATGCTCGCAATGGTGACCGCCCAGGACTGCAGCGACCGCAGTGGGCATACGCGCCACCAGAACGCGCGGACAATGAGCCGACGGAGGTGGGCACCGTTGAACGGTCGGTGATCGATGAGATCATCCACGAACAGGAGCAGACGGGAATCGATATCATCACTGACGGCCAGGTCGGCTGGCATGATCCGATATCGCACTTCATGGGGGCGCTCGAAGGGGTACGGATCAACGGCTTGCAGCGCTACTTCGACACCCAATTCTATTTTCGCCAGCCGGTGATCACCGCGGCGCTGCGTCGGCGCAACCCCCTCGTTTGCGGCGACTTCGTCAAAGCACGCCACGCATCGCGCCTGCGCGTCAAACCGGTGCTGCCCGGCCCGTACACCCTGGCCCGGTTGTGCATGATCGAGTCCGGGCCGTATGCCACCGTCACCGCGCTGGCCGTGGCACTGAGCGAAATCGTGGCGGCTGAGGTGAGTGACCTCGCACGCGAGGGCGCCCAGATCATTCAGCTGGAGGAGCCGGCCATTCTCTCCCGCCCTACCGACATTCGGCTGTTGCGGCACCTGCTGGAACCGGCATGGGACGCCCGCGGCAGTGCAGAACTGATGGTGGCAACATACTTCGGTGATGCCGAGCCGCTTTACGCTCAGCTCAACTCGTTGCCCGCCGACGTTCTGGCCCTCGATTTCACCTGCAGTCCGAAGCTGGCCGAGGCCATTGCCTCCACCGGCTCCAGCAAGGTGCTGGCGCTCGGCTTGATTGACGGGCGCAACACGCGGCTGGAGGATCCGCACGCCGTGGCAAGCCAGATTGAAACCATACTGAAGCAGTACGTGCTCGACACCGCCCACTTGCTTCCCTCGTGCGGGTTGGGGCACTTGCCGCGTAACGTTGCCCGGGCCAAACTGGAGTTGTTGGCTCGTACCCGGCAGCAGTTGCATGTGTTTTCATGACACACGTCGGATTGCGGTCTGAAGACCCGCACGGCAGAAGAAGCGATGGTAAAGCCGCGCAACATGGGAGAGGCAACTCGGCTGGTGTGCGGAGCAACCTCAATGCGGAGTGGACAAGCGGGAATGAATCGTAGTGATCTGAGTGCGCTCTTTGATCAGCTGGCATTGCGAGGCAACCAGGTGGTGGTGCATGCGTCGCTCTCCAGCTTCGGCAACATCGAGGGTGGCGCACTGGCGGTGTGCTCAACCCTGCTCGAAGCGGTGGGCGACAGCGGCACCGTGATGATGCCGGCCTTCACCTGTGCCGAGACCTGGCCCAGGCCTGAGCCTGGCCAGCCCCGCAGCCGCCCGGTGGCCTTTCACGCCGACATCTCGGTGAGCAAGGAGGTCGGCACCATCGCCGAGGCCTTCCGCCGCTTGCCCGGGGTGCTGCGCAGCAGTCACCCGACGCACTCGTTTGCGGCGTGGGGCCGCCACGCACGCGAGGTGCTGTCGACGCAGCGCGACAACAACCCTTTCGGCCCTTTGAAGAAAATCAACATCATGCAGGGACACGTGCTGCTGCTGGGCACCTCACTGCAGTCGGCCACTATCCTTCATGTGGCGGAAGAGCGCTTCGGTGTTCCGTATCTCAACCGCGGCACCGCGGTTCGCCTGAACGCCGCCGGCTACGATGAGCGCGTCGTGCTCGAAAACCTGCCCGGTTGCAGCGCCGCCTTCATCAAGTTGGAGGACCGCCTCGACCCGGCCAAGGTGAAGTCCGCCCCGTTGGCGCGTGGCACAGCCCGGAAGATCGCCGTCCGCTACCTGATGCAACTAGCGACCGCAATGCTGGACCGTGATCCGCGCGCCTTCGTCTGTGACCAGCCCGATTGCCTCAATTGTGCCGCCAAGCGCGCCGCCCTTGCGGATATCGAGCCCAAGACGCCGCCCGCAGGCCTCAGCACTCCGTAACTACGCCGCGTCATCCATCCAGGCACGGCCGAGCGGGAGTTTGCGCCCGCGCACGGTGGCCAGCACGTAGGGACCCTGGGGCAGCACGGTAACGTGCGCCTCTGAACCGTGGCGCTCCAGAGCCCGGACAAGCGCCGCTTCCACCGTGGCGGCCGGCGTCGCCAACAGCCCGCGCACCGTCTCGGCCGGCAGCCCTTCGGTGACCAGCACCACCTCCGCCTTGCGCAGCACCTGACACAGGTGCTGCACCATCCACTGATCGACCCGGAAGAACCCGGGCGCCGTGATGCGCGCCATGAAGTCATCGTTGCCGCGCGTGGCCCGCAAGAGTTCCTGGAAATCCTCGCTCCCGATGCCCTCGCTGAGTGCCGCGGCCAGGATGATCGTGCCGCCGCGGCGCACGACGTTGAGCGCGCCGGTGAGACCCTTGATCGACTGGTAAAAGGTCGCGTCCAGCGGATAGCCGCCGGCGGAGGTGATGACGATGTCGGCGGGGCGGTCGAGATCGACTCGCACCTCGCATTCGACCGCCCGCATGCCGGCTTCGTGCGCGCGTTCGATGTCGCCGCCGAAGACCCCGGTGACTTGCCGGGCCCGGTCGACCGACACGTCGACGAGGAAATCGACCCGCGCCAGGCGCGCAATCTCCAGCAGATCTTCGTGAAACGGATTGCCGTCGATGATACCCGGTCCGACGTTGGATTCGAGCATGGCCGGACCGTGCGCGCTGCGCATCGTCTCCACGCCAGCGAGGCCGGGCGCAACCCCTTTGCGGCCGCCTGAATACCCCGCCATCAAGTGCGGCTCGATCAAACCGGTCACGATCTTCACATCGCTATCGACGAAGCCGCGATCGAGCCAGACCTCGGTCCCGCGCCGCGTGCGCCCGAAATGCAGGTGCTCGTCGGCGTTGCGCGCGATGTGATTGCGGAAACGGTAGTGTTCGACCAGCTCGGCGCTGGTCATCTCCACCAACTCCGCGCGCGTGTTGGGCCGGTGCAAGCCGGTCGCCACGAGGATTTCTATACGGCTGCGGTCGATGCCGGCTCCTTCCAGCGTCCGCAAGATCGGCGGCAGCACGATCGCGTTCGGCACAGGCCGGGTCTTGTCCGAAATCACCACCACCGCATCGCAACGACCGCGTGCTAACTCCGCCAGCGGCCGCGCCTCAATCGGGGCGCGCAACGACTGTGTCACCGCGGCCACCGGATCGGCCAGCGGCAGGCCCTTCGCCGGTTCCGCCACCGAAACCTGCAGGTCATTCGGGAGCCGTACCTTCAAGCCGGTCCGTCCGTAGTCGAGTCGAATCTCCATCCTGTCCTAAATCTACTGCGTATCGGCCGCGGTGACAACGCGCTCTGCCGAGCCCAGAGAAGCTCCGCGGCGCGCTTGACCGCCGTGCCGAGGGTAGTTAAGAATCGGCTTACGAATTAAAGCGTCGCGTCCTGGCGTCGGCGTCGTGCACGTCTGGCGGGTCTCGGGACCCTTGATATCGTGAAGATTTTTTGGTGCCGAGCGTCTATCACGCGACAACCGGGTCGGCCGTGGGCCGCCGGATGATTTCGAACGAGGAGAGGACTTGAGCCGATATGGATGCCGGGATCACAGCCATCAACGAGCGAGTCAAGGAAGAAGCGGCGTGCCTATACCGTCTGCGCGAGGAAATCGGCCGCATCATCGTCGGCCAGCGCTATCTGGTCGATCGCTTGATGATCGGGCTACTTGCCAACGGCCATGTGCTGTTGGAAGGCGTCCCCGGACTCGCCAAGACGCTGTCGGTGAAAACCCTGGCCCAGTCGATCAACGCCAGCTTTCAGCGCTTGCAGTTCACCCCCGATCTGCTCCCGGCCGATCTCATCGGCACGCTCATCTACAACCCACGCGAAGGGGTCTTCACCACCAAGAAGGGGCCGATTTTCGCCAACATCATTCTGGCCGATGAAATCAACCGCGCCCCCGCGAAAGTCCAGAGCGCGCTGCTCGAAGCCATGCAGGAGCGCCAGGTGACGATCGGCGACGAAACCCATCCGCTGCCCGATCCATTCCTGGTTTTGGCCACCCAAAACCCGATCGAGCAGGAAGGCACCTACCCTCTCCCCGAGGCACAAGTGGACCGCTTCATGTTGAAGCTGTCCATCACCTATCCTTCGAAGCAAGAGGAGCGGCAGATCCTCGACCGCATGGCTTCAACCCATCGCCGCGACGGCGCCAGCCCGGTCATCGACACTGCGGACGTCCTACGCCTGCGCACCTTGGTCGACCAGATCTACCTCGATGACAAGATCAAGGACTACATCATCGACCTCGTGTTCGCGACGCGGGACCCGTCGGCCTACAAGCTCGATCTGCAGCGGCTGATCCAGTACGGCGCCTCGCCGCGCGCCACGCTGTACCTCACGCTGGCCGCCAAGGCGCACGCCCTTCTCCAGGGACGTGGCTACGTCACGCCGCAAGACGTCAAGTCCATCGGACCCGATATTCTGCGCCACCGAGTCATCGTCACCTACGAGGCGGAGGCCGAAGACATCGATGCCGACGCCGTCGTCAAGAGCGTCTTCGACGGAGTGCCGGTACCGTGAAGTCGTGATGCGTGAGCCGTGAACCCTCGAACCCTCGAACCCTGATCTTCCATGTTGACCTCCGAGCAGATCAAAGCGGTGCGCAAGATCCAGATTCGCACCAGCCACCTGGTCAGCGACCTCTTCGCCGGGCAGTACCACAGCGTCTTCAAAGGGCACGGCATGGAATTCGCCGAGGTCCGTCACTACCTCCCGGGTGACGACATCCGCACCATCGACTGGAACGTCACCGCCCGCACGGGCGTGCCGCACGTGAAGCGCTTCGTGGAGGAGCGGGAATTGACGGTGATGCTGTTGGTCGATACCAGCGCCTCGACGCACTTTGGCACCGTCAAGCAACTGAAGAGCGAGATGGCCGCGGAGATGGCCGCCCTGTTCGCCTTCTCCGCCATCACCAACAACGACAAGGTTGGTCTGGTGATGTTCAGCGACCATGTCGAGTTGGCGCTGCCGCCAAAGAAGGGCACCCGCCACGTCCTCCGCGTCATCCGGGAAGTCCTGTCGTTCTCACCGCAGGGCCGCGGCACGGACATCTCCGCTGCGCTGGAATATCTGAATCGCGTCACCAAACGGCGTTGCGTGACCTTTGTGATTTCCGACTTCCTCGACACGCGGGCGCGGCTGGCACTCAAGATCGCCAACCGCCGTCATGACGTCATCGCCGTGGTCTTGGACGATCCCCGCGACCTGGCGTTGCCGGACGTTGGTCTGATCGCCCTGCAAGACGCCGAGAGCGGAGAACACATACTGCTCGACACCGGCGACAGCCTCGTGCGGCGCGAATTCGAGCAACGCGCCGAGGCCGCACGCCGCGAGCGCGACCGCATGCTCCGCGGCATCGACGTTGATGCCGTCGTTCTGCGCACGGACCGCTCCTACACCGAAGCCCTGCTCCGCTTCTTCCGCATGCGCGAGCGCCGGCACTAGAACGATGGACCGCCCGTTTCCATCCGCTCATCCGCACGCAGGTCCCCGCTCCCTCGGGGCAGTGTCGATAAACGCGAGTGGCCCCTCGATACGGCCCCTGAGAAAATGGGGCCTACTCGGGGTGAACGGGGAAAACCCTCTGAAATCAACATGGAGCCGCTCGCCCCGAGTAGCCGCCCTCTTCTGGCGGCGTATCGAGGGGTGCCCGCTGGGCGAAAATCGACAGTCCCCCTGGGAGAGCGGACGGATGAGGGCAGCCATCGCCGCGGCGACTCTTCTCACCCTTGTCCTCGTCGCCGCCCCCACTTTCGCCACCGACCCCGCGCCCGACGCCAACGCCCCCATCACCGTGCAGGCCCGCGTCGACCGCAGCCGGATCACCATCGGCGACCCGATCCGCTATACCGTGGAAGTCTCGGCCACCGCCGACACCGAGGTTATGATCCCGGTGTTCAGCGGTGCTCTTGGTGATTTCACTATCAGTGATTTTGGGGAGTTGCCCACGCGCAAAGAGAACGGTCGAATCATCACGG
>DASVHW010000163.1 GCA_036382395.1 Candidatus Binatia bacterium
CGGATTCGTGCCGCGAATGACGACCACGTACCGCGCCGGAGTGAGGCGGCAACGGACGACGTACACGAGCGTATCGTCGAACACGGTCACCGGCGCGCGACAGCACGCCGGCCCCCACACGATGTCCCACGCATCGCGCACGGGAGCGAGCGTCTGCAGCCCCCGCGGGATCGCCAGCCCGATCGCGTTGGTGTGTCCCGGGCCCGCGTCCAGATACCCTCGCTAGCTGAGCGCCGCCAAGCAGAGCATGACCTGCTCCTCGGTGAATGCCATCCGGCTGCTCCTTTCCGAGCCGGGCGCGCCCTACCCGCTCCTCTCCATGCGACCGGTTAGTTGAACTCCCAAGCCAGCCGCCGGCACCGGCCCGAGCGTGGGGTTGCTGAGCAGCAACCGGATCAGTTCTCCTTGGCGGCGCGTGTCCGTCTTGGCGAAGATGTCCTTGAGGTGAGTGCGCGCGGTATTGACACCGATGCCGAGGCGCTCGACGATCTCAGCAAGGCTGTGACCGCTGGCCAGCAACATGCCCACCCGCGCCTCCGCCGGCGTCAAATCGTACCAGGCGCGCAGCATCTGCGCGTCAATCGCCGGCGCATGCTCCGGGTCATTGGCGAGCACCGCGACCACGGCCTCGCCATTCTGGAGAACGTTCTCGCATCCCAGGGCTGTAACCAAGGCCGTCAGCGGCCGGCGCCCCACCGGCCGGTGAATCCGCAATCCGTACCGTGTCGCGCCGTCTCGGTGTCCGTTCCGCTGAGCAACGTCAGCGATGAGCCGATGCAACGCGCCGGTATCCGCGGGACGCGCGCACCGCAGGACGCCGCGAGAGATCAACAATCCATCCGCTTGCGCGACGATCGCGGCCGCACGCTCGTTCAAACCGCCCACGGTGCCTCTGGCATCGACGAGCACCATCGCCTGCGGGAGTTGCTGCAGGAGACAGTCGGTAGTCCCGCCGTTACACTCGTGGAGAAGGCTTGCGGGCTGCGCCCAGCGGAAGTTCGGCGGGGCCGCTCCCCTCCTTCGACGGGGCTCAGGACAGGGTTGGGTGGCTTCGGGCAACTCCGGCGGAAGATTTGACTCGAGTGCCACAGGCTCGGAACGCCAAGCGCCGCTAGCGAGCGGCTCCTTGCGCCGCGCAATGGCCGTGGCGTCGGCGGAACGGAGAGCGGAAGACGAGTTCATTGCGTCCCCTGCGTCACGTTACCCTCAGTGAGCGGCGTTGCCGTGCCGGTTAATTCCAGAGCCATGCGCTGTCCCCCTTCAGTGCCCATCGCTCGGGTCAGAGTGCACCCGCACGAGTCCTGCTTCGCGCCCAATTTCTATTGCCGTACCGATGCAACAGCATGATCGGTGCCAGGAGGTTTCAGCCAACTCGAATGCGTCCGAGTACCGTTGCCCTGCCGTTGCGTGTCCACCCCAGTGGACAACGCGGCAGAAGGATTTTCCAATTTACTGGACAGGCGTGCCTTGGACGCGGCGTTCCGTTGCTCCGACGCTGACGGCTGATCGCTCAGGTGATCGACAACGTCATCGTCACTCCCATGTCTTGCACGGATGTCGGGCTCGTAATACAAGAGCTTCATGAAGACGCTCACCGTGCGGCTACCCGAGCCGCTTGTGGCCGAGATTGAAGCCGAGTCTTACGCCCGCAAGATCTCAAAGTCCGATGTGGTCCGGGAAAGGCTCCGCCAGCCCCCGACATCCGCTCGGCGCCGTCGGCCTGGCCCGCTCGATGGCATCGCCGATCTCATCGGCTCGGTCGGTGGGTTGCCCGTGGACCTGAGCGCGCGCAAGAAGCACTACCTGAAGGCCACGGGCTATGGACAGAAGCGTCCTGGTTGACGCAGGCTTCCTAGTAGCACTGCTCAGCCGCAGGGATCGCCATCACCGCTGGGCGGCCATGCAGGCGCCGCGCTTTCCGCCGCCGTGGATCACCTGTGAGGCCGTCTTGTCGGAAACCTTCCACCTTCTCGGAACAACCGGTGAGTCCAGGCTCGCCGAACTTCTTCGTCGCAGCGCCGTGATGCCGAGCTTCGACCTATCCAATGAACTGGAGCCGGTCCTGAAGCTCATGCGCAAGTATGCGAACCTGCCAATGAGCCTCGCTGACGCGTGCATCGTCCGCATGACCGAAATCCTGCCCGGGCCCGTCGTCCTCACCACCGATGACGATTTTCGTATCTACCGCCGTCACAGCCGCCAGGTCGTTCCGTGCGTGATGCCATGACGAGCACGGAAACAGCGTCGCCGTCACCACCGAGAAGCGCGCCGACTCCGCACCTGCGATTCCTGACGGCCGAGCAACGAGCCGCTCACTTCCCAAAGCGCGACAGCGAGCTCACTTCGAACAGGTTAGGATCAAAGACGATCCGCGAGTAGAACTCGGATCTCGGAGTTGGCTTGATACCCGCGAGGGTGGACTGGTTCCGCCTGGTGTTCTCGACACAATAGAAGCTCATGTTCGATCCAACGTTGTAGTCGACCGCGCCATCGGGCCGCTGACTGGGTGCCAGAAGGAACGCCGCCACCTGGAAGTCGGCCAGCAACTCGCCCTGCCAGCCGAACTTGCGTTGCCAGGCCCCCTGGTAGGTCAGCTTGTCGAGGTAGAACTCCAGCTTGCCGAACAGGTAGTACTTCTC
>DASVHW010000164.1 GCA_036382395.1 Candidatus Binatia bacterium
ATGTGAACGCTGCTCCTGTCAACCCCAGTCTTCCGCCGTCAAGTACCAATCCACCACAGTGGAATGAGACGGATTTCGATATCTGGCTGACGCGTCAGCAGCCGACACATTGGGTTGCCAGCCTCGGGCGTCGATGGGGGAATTTCTCGGGACTGGACGGCAATAGCAATGCCGGTCTGTCTCCGGGGTTGGTGCCTCCGGTGCCGCTGGGCTTCATCGGCGAACTGAAATGCATTCAGGTCGATGAATCCGGTTCTCCGTTCCCTGGCAACAATCTGAAGGGCGAGGCGACCCTGAGGAATCTCGCGGGCGATGTCAGCGAGTACAACGCGATTGCCTTGCGGGGTAACCCAAGCCAGTTCCAAGGGACCGACGCGCGGAGCACCGGCCCGAACGATCTGGCTTTGGATTTGACCGCCGCAACCGGACCAATAGAGGAGGGAGGCGACAACACCGGCATGTACAGCGCCTGCCCGGATACGCTGCTGCTCAATCACTTCGCCGAGCTGTCGCCGGACATGGTGATCGACCAGATCGGCATCTGCGCACCCGTATGCGTGGCGGGGCCGCATACTGGCGGTCCGTGCATGCCCAGTACGGCCAGTACGGACTGTGGCATCGGCGGCCTTTGCGGCGGTTGCCCGGTGAGCACCGAGCTGACGCTGGTGCCCTGTCAAGAAGACTTCGAGAATCAACAGGGGGCCGCGGTTACGGTCCAATTCCTCATCATCAATGAATTCGAACAGGCCTTCAGCACGAGCACCACGGTGAGTTGCTACATGAATCTGCCGCTTGGCCTGATCGGCACTGCCGGCAATAACTCTTTCACCTACTCGGTGCTTGGGACTCTCAGCGCGTATTCGCGCATCACCCCGGCTACTGGGCATGGCGGTGTGATCGGTGTTGCCGAAGAATTCCGTGGCGCCACATCAAATCCACCTCTAGTTGGAGCGGTATCTGGATTCGGTCCGAAGACCGCGGCGGCGTTCAATCTGGAGATCGAAGGGAATCGGTTCGACGCGGCAACCAACGGCAAGGGCGATTCGCGTCCCGGCGTAACGGACCACATCATCATACCGCTGCCGTGAGGACTTGAGCCATCTGCTGGCGGTGAGGAAAGGAGAAGACGTGATGAGCACGATGACGAGTAAATTGCGGCGGACGATGCTCTTTGGAGTAGTTGGAACGCTGGTAGCTCTGGGCGGGGTGAGGATGGTGCGGGCCGACGTCGCTTCGGACAAGCCCGGTGCGATCCTGATCTTTCCGAAGATCGTCGTGGATACGAGTGGAGTGCTCGGCCCTCCAACCGACACGGAGATCCAGATTACAAATACGTCGAATTCGGTGATTGCGGCGAGGTGCTTCATTATCGATGACACTCAGCACTGCAGCAACTCGCCGTCGACGGCCTGCACGGCGCAGTTGGCAGCCAATGGCGCGGCGCTGAATGAAGGTGGCTGCGGGGCCGGCGGTATATGCGGTGGTCCGTGCAGCCCGCGCGTGCATGAAAACGACTTTCGCATTACGTTGACCAAGCGCCAGCCGATTTCCTGGAAGGCCAGCGAGGGCCTCTCCTCATTGCCGTGCGGCTCGGGCATTAGCGCCCCGAGTGGCGGTTGCACAGGCGGGCAGTCGAACGGATCCTCGAGCATACCAGGCGTTCAAGAGGTTCCGTTTTTTGGCGAAATCAAATGTGTCGAAGTCGGTCCGGATGATTTCCTGCCCACCGTCGGCCTCGATCCGGCGAACAATAATGCCGGGGATCTCAAGGGCGAGGCGACCATCATCTCGACTTCAGGCATATTAGTCGACGCCCGGAAGTACAACGGTATCGGCATTCAGTCGACGGGTGCAAACAATCGCGACGGGAACTTGGTGCTCGGCGGAGCAACCCCGGAATACAACGGTTGTCCGAAGGTAATCGTCTTGGATAGTTTCTTCGACAACGCAGAGGTGGTGACACACGGTAGCGCCGCCCTCAGCGAGACGGTCATCACCGACCTTACGGTTGTGCCGTGCAGCGAGGATCTCCTGAGCCAGACCCCAACGAGTGCTACCCTGCAGTTCTTGGTGTTCAACGAGTTCGAGCAGAAGTTCTCGACTTCAACCTCGTTCTCATGCTTCAAGGAAGTGCAGTTGTCTGACATCGATTCGCGGCCCGGTTCCTTCGGCAACGCGCAGTCGATTTTCAACGCGGCAATGCAAGGGACGCTTTCGGGGCAGACCCGGATTCGCCCGGTTCCTAGCGCGACCAGTGACAATCGCATTCTTGCTGTCAGCGAGGCATTCTGGACGTGCACATCTGGTCCGGGCGGCACGTGCAGCGCGGCGTCGAACGTCAACATCATTCCAGGTGGAGGCATCGGCGATCAGCTGAGCATCCCACTCGACTGACGATCGTTGCAGCAACAGTCAACAAGGGCAGGGGCTTCGGCTCCTGCCCTTTTTTTGCGGCCAAGGGGCCGCTCGGACTGGACAGTGATAGGGAGTTCTCAGACCGCTGCTGCGGCGAGAGAGGCGGCAGCGAGGCAAAGGTGCCTAAATTGCATGGCGGGTATTGTTCGCAGAATCCGTGTTTACGGTGCGACCGCGACGCGCTCCGGAGGTTTACTGGATCCGAGCCCGACCAAGGTGATCTGGGCTGTGGCCTCCAACTCCTGCGGGTTGGTTCGATTCGTGACCCCGAAGTCGAGTGCCCAGCAGTCGCACGTTGAGATGAGCCTGAGGCCGAAGTAATTGTCCAAGAATCGGCTGGCTATGACATCGTAACGGCTGGATTGGAGGAGGCCGATCGAATCCGTGAGGCGCAGCACAATGTTGTCGTCGAGTTCTTGCAGGAGATTCTGCGTCAAGAAGCGGTACGAGATCCCGGCACTGGTGCGCGTGTCTAGGCGAGGCGCTGCACTGCCTGACGGCGCCTCACGAGGGTCTTGGATGAAGAGACCGACGTGGGCGGCAGAGATGTTGGTATTCCCGGTGTCGTAGCTCGTGTGGAATCGCACGGATAGTGCACGACTGGGGTTCACACGCCCGTCGAAATCGATGTCAGAGAAGTGGTCGGCAGCGCGGTTAGTTTGGAGTGGATTGAGCTGGCGGTTGATGTCGACGCTCTGCGTCAGGGAAAAGCGGGCGAGTTCACGAATCTGAGCATGGGCGGCGTCGGATGGCGCCTTTTCAGCCTCAGTCGATGAGGAATCGGAAAACTTGCCGATGAAGCGGCTCATGACACCGTAAGTCAGCAGGTTACGCTGGTTGATACGATCAACACCGTCGAAGAGCGGGAGATCCGCCTGCGATACGGTCGGGATGTAGAGGTAATCGACGGTCGGCTCGATGGTGTGCTTGACCTTCTCCAACCCGAACCAGGTGGCCGGATATATTCTGCTGAGTGACGCGCCCATCTCAGCTCCAAGTTGGAAGAGTTCCCGCGACTGGTTCCGCGGCAATTGCAGACCCGTGTCAGCGAGCCGGTCCTCGGTGAGGTGGTACGCGGTCTCGCGTAGCGCCGCCCTGACGGAGCCGAAGGCGAAAGGGCCAAGCGGAAGTGGCAGCACCGCCGCGGGTTCGACGTCGAGCCGGAGTCCGTCCACGCCGCGGGCACGCTGGAAATCAACCGCGGTCGCATTGAGCTGACCGAGGACATGCCGGCCAAGAAGGGTTTGGCCCCACAGGTCGACTTCTGGGACACGCTGTAGTGTCGGGGACTGAAATCCGGTCAAGTCTTGGTAGTACGTGCCCTCACCTTTCAGGGCCACCCGATCCCACAACTGAACCGCCGCCAAGTGGGTTTGAGTGAACGGCAGCGTGCGAATGGCGACTTCGTGCGAGTGCTCGAAGGCGTACGTGTTGATTTCCCGCAGGAACAGATCATCGCTCACCAGGAAAACGTCGCCGTAGAGCCGGCTGGTGCCGAGAAATGGCTGTTCGTGCTCGGCTGTTACGCTCCAGCGATCTTGGGGAATGGTCGTTTCAAACGGCTTAACCGGCGTCCCGCCTCGAAACGACTCGTTGAAATAGGACCCGTCAAGGAAGCCGCGCGTCTCGCGACTGAGGGCGTAGCGATAATCCCCGACGAAACCGGCGCGTGCACTGGTCTCGAAATCGAGGGCCAAAGTAGCATCCTGGCTCTTGCTGATCGCCCAATAGGCGGGCAAGAATGTTTGAAAGCCGCGAGTGTTGGAGAATCCGAACCGTGGGGCGAGCAGCCCACTCTGCCGTTCCTGCTGTACTGGAAAGGTCGCACGGGGAATGTACAGAACGGGAACGTCCAACAGCTTGAACGTGCCCCCGGTCAGCGTGCCGTAGCCTTCCAGGCTGACGTTGAGTTCGCGCCCGCTGATGCTCCATGTGGGCGCGCCCTCGGCGCAGTGGCAGGTGGTAAACTGGCCGTTCTCGATGTGGTACGTTTGCCCGAGGCCCTTTTCGACCCGCGTGCCCCCGAGCGAGTAGCGGAACCGGACTGATTGGATTTGAGCGTCCTTGAGGAAGCCGGTTTCTTCGTCGAGGTTCATGTGGACGGTGTCGGCCACGACCGTCCCTTCGGCATTGGTCAACCTGACGTCACCCTGTGCGTCGGCCTCGTTGGTGGTCCGATTGAGACGCACCTCGTCCGCCCGCAACTCCATCTCTCCGCGTGTAATTACCACGTTTCCACGGGCGATTATCGAGTTCGTTTTCTGCTCGTAGCCGAGCTCGTCGGCGGTAATGGTGATCGCTTGCTCTTGGACGGATGGGCCCTCCATCCGGTACGCATGACCGGCATTGGGGAGAAGGGCGTACAGTGCAAGCGCTGCGGCCAGGAGACGTCTGTCGCCCATGTATACGATCGCTTTAGGGATGCAGCGCTGCCGCGCTGCTGCTGAAGAGATCCTGCTTGCCAGGCTGGCGCAAGAAGTGCGGGTAGATCGCGCCCACCAAAAACAAGGAACCCGTCACGAGGATGACCTCATGTTCGCTGACGCAATCCATCAGCGTTTCCAAGCCGGTCAGTGGTTCCGGTGCGATGCGGACCGGGCAATGCCGGGCGAACGCTTGCGCCAGGGCCTCAGCGGCTTCTCCGCGCGGGGGCAGCACGGTCGCTACGGTCGCAGAACCTACCAGAGGGCCAAGCGCATCTACCATCGGCCGCCAGTCTTTATCACGCATCACACCGAAGAGCAGGTGCACCGGGCGCCTGCCAACAACGTCCGGCAGCTCACGCGCCAGCGCCATGATGCCGTGGAGGTTATGTGCCCCGTCCAATACGACCACCGGACTGCCTTGCACCACCTCGAGCCGACCCGGCCATCGGACCTCGTCCAAACCGCGACGGATCGCGTCGCCGCCGAGCGGGAACCGGTGCTGTAACTGAATGGTGGCGGCAATGGCCATGGCGGCGTTGTCACGCTGGTAGCTGCCTCGGAGGCCGACCCTCAGGTTAGGGAAACTCCACCCCATTCCCTCGAAGCGGAACGGTGTCGAACCACGTACGGAAAAATCGTGTTCGGCCCGGTACAGAATCGCGTGCCGCTCGGTAGCCACTGCCCTGAAAATCTCATCGACCTCAGGCTGCACGGTTCCGACGACGACGGGCCGCCCAGGTTTGATGATGCCGGCTTTTTCCCGCGCCACCGAGGCGAGTGTGTTGCCGAGGAATTCTTGGTGGTCCATTCCGATGGTGGTGATGACCGCCACCTCCGGGTCCAGGACATTGGTTGCATCCAAGCGCCCGCCGAGCCCGACCTCGACGATCGCTAGTTCGACACCGCAACGGGCGAAGTGCAGAAACGCCATCACCGTCACAAATTCAAAAAAGGTCAAATCGATGCCGCGAACCGTGGCGGCGGTGCGTATCTCTCGCGCCGATGCCACGACTTCTTCCTCGGAGATCGTGTTGGCCCCAACGCGAATGCGTTCGGTGAAGCTCAGGAGATGCGGCGAGGTGTACAGTCCGACGCGGTAGCCAGCGGCGGTGTAGATCGCGTGCAGCATGGCCGCAACCGATCCCTTGCCGTTTGTCCCTGCGATGTGAACTGCGGAAAACCGCTTGTGCGGATCACCGAGGTTTTTGAGCGCGAGCGCCACGCGTTCGAGCTTGAAATCCATGCCACGTGCTGCCTCGAGGCGGTAGAGCCAGGCGAGGACGTCGGCGAATTGGCTATTTGTCATGAGGTGCGCCGGCAGCCTGTGGTGTTTCCCCTGCGATGCCGCGGCCCGCGCGCATGGCGTCCTTGAGGCGGCGGATGAAAGCTCCGACTTCGGCGAGGCTGGAGCCGCCACGGTGTGCATCGACGATCCGCATGATTGCGCTGCCGACGACTGCGGCGTCGGCGAAGGCGGCGACCTCGGCCGCCTGCTCGGGAGTCGAGATGCCAAAGCCGACCGCGATCGGCAGCGCTGTGGATTGTCGCAGGCGCTCCACCACTGGCCGCACCGATTCCGCCAGCATCGGCCGCACACCGGTCACGCCGGTTACCGACACGTAGTAGATGAACCCGCCCGCATGTCGCAGTACTTTTCGCACACGATCGGGCCCGCTCGTTGGTGCCAGGAGGAAGATGAAGTGGATTCCCACGCGACGAAGGTACGGGAGCAACTCCCCCACTTCCTCCGGGGGCAGGTCGACAATCAGGAGGCCGTCGACGCCGGCCTTGTGTGCGTCGGCAGCGAATCGCTCAGCGCCGTAATGGAAGATCGGGTTGTAGTACCCGTACAGGATCACCGGCACCTGCGAATCCCGCCGAAAATCACTGACCAACTCGAGCACGCGTGGCAGGGAAGCGCCGGCCTTCAGCCCGATCTCCGATGAACGCTGCAGAACCGGCCCGTCAGCGGTGGGGTCGGAAAAGGGGACCCCCAGTTCCAGAAGGTCCGCTCCGTTGTCAGCCGCAACCCGCATCAGCTCACGAGTGGTGTCCAAGTCCGGATCGCCGGCCGTCAGAAACGGGATCAACCCCGCGGTTCGGTGCGCCCGTAATGCGCGGAAGGTTTTGTCGATGCGATTCATGTTGCTACAGAGTGACGCCGAGGTAGTTGGCGACTGTGTTCATGTCCTTGTCCCCGCGGCCGGAGAGATTGACGATGATGATCTGATCGCGCCGCATTTGCGGTGCGAGCTTGGCCGCGTAGGCAACGGCATGGGCGCTTTCCAGTGCCGGAATGATGCCTTCCGTACGTGTGAGGAGCTGCAACCCTTCGATCGCTTCCGCATCGGTGACGGCGAGATACTGTGCGCGTCCGGTGGCGTGGAGGTAACTGTGCTCCGGACCCACGCCCGGGTAGTCGAGTCCCGGCGCGATCGAATGGGCACTCCGGATCTGGCCCAATTCGTCCTGCAGAACATACGTCTTCTTCCCGTGTAGCACGCCAACTTGGCCAGCACTAATCGAAGCGGAGTGCCTGCCGCTTTCCAGACCGTCTCCGGCTGCCTCGACCCCGATCATGCGCACATCGGCATCGCCAAGGAACGGATAGAAGAGGCCCATGGCGTTGCTACCACCACCGACGCAAGCGATCAGGCAGTCGGGCAGGCGGCCTTCGTGCCGCAGGATCTGCCGGCGCGCTTCTCGCCCGATGACGGATTGGAAGTCGCGGACGATCATAGGGTAGGGATGTGCGGACATGGTCGAGCCGACGAGGTAGTAGGTGTGCTCGACGTTGCTGACCCAATCGCGTAACGCTTCGTTGATGGCGTCCTTCAGTGTTTCGCTGCCGGAAGAGACGCTCCGTACCTGCGCGCCCAACAGTTTCATGCGGAAAACGTTCAATGATTGCCGGTGGACATCTGTCCGTCCCATGAATATTTCGCACTCCAGCCCGAACAGCGCGGCGACGGTGGCGGTGGCGACGCCGTGTTGGCCGGCCCCGGTTTCCGCAATGAGGCGTTGCTTGCCCATCCGCCGGGCCAGCAACGCCTGACCGAGTGCATTGTTGAGCTTGTGCGAGCCGGTGTGGCAAAGGTCCTCACGCTTCAAGTAGATCTTGGCGCCGCCCAATTTCGCGCTCAGGTTGGCGGCGAAGGAGAGCGGTGTCTCCCGCCCGACGTATTGCGAGAGGTAGGAGGCCAGCTCGCGATGGAAGGCGCGATCACGACGCAGGCGCCGATACGCCGCCTCCAGCTCGAGCAGGGCGGGCATCAGGGTCTCGGCGACGTAGCGGCCGCCGAAGATGCCGAAATGGCCCTGGCGATCAGGCAGTGTGTGCATCGGCGATGAACCTCCTCATCAGACTCCAGTCTTTCTTGCCAGGTGCCCGCTCGATCCCGCTCGCCACATCCACCCCAAACGGGCGCACCGTGCGCACGGCATCCGCAATATTCTCGGGCGTCAATCCACCCGCCAGAATCAACCGGCCACGGTCGAAGCCTTCCAGAAGCCCGAGGGCGAGACGCAGCCCCGTGCCGCCGAACCGGCCCTCGACATACGCATCGGCGAGGATGAAATCAACTGCATAACGGTGCGCCTCGGCTGCCGCATGTTGGTCGCGTACGCGAATGGCCTTGATCACTTTCTGCCGCCAGGCTTGGCAGAACACCGGGTCTTCATTGCCATGAAACTGCAGGGCCGTCAGCCCCGTCTGCTCCGCAATGGTCGTTACCTCTTGCCGGGATGCCTGCACGAACACCCCCACGGTGCAGGTGGTGCGGGGAATGCGTGCGGTGATGTCGGCGGCGACACCGGGTGGGACGAAGCGCGGGCTTGGCGCATAGAAGTTGAAGCCCAGCGCGTCGGCACCCGCGTCCACCGCCGCGAGGGCGTCGTCAAGGTTCGTGATCCCGCAGACTTTCACTCGCACAGGCGACTGCATCGTTAGAACCCGCGTGTGTGCCTACCCAACAACTCGGCGAGCTTAGCACCGGGATCGGGAGCGCGCATGCAGGTTTCCCCGATCAGAAACGCCCGCACGCCACTGCGCTCGAGGCGCTCGACGTCCGCCACGGTTTCGATACCACTTTCGGCGACGACCAACACTTCCGCTGGCACGCAGCGCACAAGCTCCTCCGTGGTCGCGAGGCTGGTGCGAAAGGTCCGTAAGTCGCGGTTGTTGATTCCCAGAAGCCGCGCCCCGCTGCTGAGGGCACGCTCCAGTTCCAGGCGATCGTGCACCTCGACCAGCGGGCTGAGCTTCAACGTCTCAGCCAGCAGCAACAGCTCATGCAGCAAGGCATCTGGAAGAATGGCGACGATCAGCAGAACGGCGTCCGCGCCAAAGGCGCGGGCCTCGTAGAGTTGGTAGGGGTCGAAGAGAAAGTCCTTCCGCAGGAGCGGGACGGCCACCGCATTGCGGATGGCGGCAAGGTGGTCGAGATGCCCTTGGAAATGACGTTCCTCGGTGAGCACCGAGATTGCCGCGGCGCCGTTCGCGGCATAACTGGCGGCGATATGCAGAGGATCGAAATCCGCGCGGATGACGCCCTTCGACGGCGACGCCTTCTTGACCTCGGCAATGATGGCGCGCCGGCGCTGTGCGAGCGCGGTTCGCAAGTCGCGGCGCTCGGCGCGGAACAGGGGGCGGCGCTCCAAGTCTGCGAGGGAAGCCGTTGCCTTGGTGCGCTCCAGGTCGGCCCGCTTGTCGCGGACGATGTCGTCGAGGATCATCGATTGGTGAACTCGATAAGCTGCGCCAATTTCTGTCGGGCGCGGCCGCTGCGAATAGCGTCGCGCGCCAGATCGACTCCGGCGGCGATCGAGGGGGCCAGACCGCCCACGTAAATGGCCGCCGCGGCGTTCAGTACGGCGATGTCGGCGCGCGGTCCGGTAGCGCCGGCCACAATGCCGCGGATGATACTGGCTGCCGTCTCGCGGTCACCACCCTCCAAGTCGGCATCACGGCAGCTCTTGAAACCGAAGTCCTCCGGGGTGACGCGGTAGGTGTGCAAGCTGCCGTCCCGGTACTCCGAGACTTGTGTCGGCGCCGCCAACGAGATCTCGTCGAGACCGTCGTCGCCATGCACCACCAAGGCGTGCGAGCTGCCCAGCCGGCCGAGTGCCCGCGCGAGCGGCTCGATCCATTCCGGGGCGAAGACGCCGACAACCTGATGGCGGGCACCGGCGGGGCTTGCGAGCGGACCCAGGAGATTGAAGATGGTGCGTAAACCCAGTTCGCGTCGCGGGCCGGCGGCGTGCCGCATGGCAGGATGGAAAACCGGCGCAAAGAGAAAGGCGATGCCGATTTCATCGATGCAGCTGGCGACCCGTTCAGGCGGCAGTTCGATCTTGACCCCCAGCGCTTCAAGGACATCGGCGCCACCAACCGTCCCTGACATGGCACGGTTGCCGTGCTTGGCGACGGTCAACCCCGCACCCGCAGCGATCAGTGCGGCCGCGGTCGAAATGTTGAAAGTTCCACGCAAGTCGCCGCCGGTGCCGCACGTGTCAACGACCACGGCAGACCGGAGGTGCAGCGGGGCGGCAAACTCCCGCATGGCGCGCACCGCACCCGTTATTTCGTCCACCGTTTCGCCTTTCATGCGCAGCGCTACAAGCAGAGCGCCGACCTGTGCGGGTGTCGCGGCGCCTGCCATGAGCTGACGCATGACGGCTTCCATCTCCGATTCGCTGAGCGAGTTCCGGGCGACAATTCGGGCCAACGCTGTTCGTATGTCCACAGGCCTACCCGAGCGTCCCGCGCGTCAGATCGAGGAAGTTCTTCAGCAGGTGCTTGCCCTCAATCGTTAAAATCGACTCGGGATGAAACTGAATGCCTTCGACGAGATGTTGCCGGTGGCGTACGCCCATGATCTCGCCTTCCGCCGTCCAGGCGCTGAGTTCGAGACACGCTGGCAGGGTGGAGCGCTCAATCAAGAGCGAGTGATACCGCGTCGCTTCGAACGGCTGACTGAGGCCGCGAAAGATCGTGCGGCCGTCGTGATGAATGGGGGAGGTTTTCCCGTGCATCAGCCGCGCCGCCCGCACGATGTTGCCGCCAAAGGCTGCGCCGATGCTCTGGTGACCAAGGCAGACGCCGAGAATCGGGATGTGGCCCGCGAAACGTTGGATCGTGGCAATGGACACTCCGGCCTGTGCCGGTGTGCACGGGCCCGGCGAGATGACGATCTGGTCGGGGTGCAGCGCGGCGGTCTGGTCCAGCGTGATCGCGTCGTTGCGATAGACCCGCACGTCAGCCCCCAACTCGCCCAGGTACTGGACCAAATTGTAGGTAAAGGAATCGTAGTTGTCGATCATCAACAGCATGATCTTGTCGTGAGTCGTGCTCGTGAGTCGTGCTCGGAAAATATTCGGATCCAAAACGAGCACGATTCACGGACACGGTTCACATTTCCTCTCACATCGCCTCCGCCAAGCGCACGGCCTGAATCATGGCGCGGCTCTTGTTGACGCACTCCGCGTGCTCCCGCTCTGGATCGGACTCCGCCACGATGCCGGCGCCGGCTTGCACGTACACGGTACCGTCCTTCACCAAGATCGTACGGATGGTGATGCAGGTGTCCATATTGCCGGAGAACGAGAAATACCCAACGGCGCCGCCGTAGACGCCACGGCGTACCGGTTCCAGCTCTTCGATGATCTCCATGGCGCGGATCTTTGGGGCGCCCGTGAGCGTGCCGGCGGGGAAGGTGGCGCGGAAGGCGTCGAAGCAGTTCTTCCCCTCGACCAACTCTCCGCGCACGTTCGACACCAGATGCATGACGTGCGAGTAACGCTCGACGTACATTTGCTTCGTCACCTCGACCGTCCCGGTCTTGGCCACGCGGCCCACGTCGTTGCGGCCCAGGTCCACCAGCATGATGTGCTCGGCAATCTCTTTCGGATCGGACGTCAACTCGTCCTCGAGTTCACTGTCACGCCGTTCTTCGGTGCCCCGCGGCCGCGTGCCGGCAATGGGCCGGACCGTGATTTCGCGCCCCTCGAGTCGCACCATCACCTCAGGGGAGGAGCCGATCAGCGTATGGTCACCGAGTCGCAGGTAGAACATGTAGGGTGACGGGTTGATCGTTCGCAGACACCGGTAGATGTTGAACGGGTGTGCCCGCAGTGGACACGCGAAGCGTTGCGCCAGAACCACCTGGATGACATCGCCGGCGACGATGTACTCCTTGGCCTGCCGGACCATGGCTTGGTACCGATCTGGCGTCACGTTCGATCGTATGTCCGGAGGCCCATCGACGTTCTGCAACCGAGTGGGGATCTCGACGCGACGGTTCAGACGCTCAATCAGCTTGTCGATCTTGGCGCAGGTGGCATCGTAGGCCGCGCGCAGATCCGTCTCTTCGCCGAGAAAGGCATGCCCGACCACTTTGATCTTCTGTGCCGTATTGTCGAACAGCAGCAGTGTATCGACCAGCATGAGGTAGAGATCGGGGAGGTGCAGGTCGTCGGTTGCGCGTTCCGGAAGGCGTTCGAAGAACCGCACCAGATCGTAGCCGACGTAGCCCACCAAGCCGCCGGAAAAAGGTGGGACCCCCTTCACTGCGACCGGACGATAGCGTCCGAGGAGCTCCTTCACCGCCTCCAGCGGATCGGCCACTTCCCGAGCTGCGGTCGAGCTGCCGGGTGAACCGATCCAGACATTCCGCCCTTTGCTGCGGAAGACCAGTTCTGGTGCGACTCCGAGGAAACTGTAGCGTCCCCACTTCTCGGCCTCTTCCACACTTTCGAGCAGGAAAGCGTCGCCACCGTCATCGATCTTGAGGAAGGCCGAAACCGGGGTCTCCAGGTCGGCCAAGATTTCTCGGTAGACCGGGATCAGGTTGCCGCGCCGCGCCAGGGCGCAGAATGCGTCAAAATCGGGGGTGTACATTCCGGTCTTCAAACCCTCGGACCCTCGAGCCCTTGAACCCTCATCATTGCGGCGTAACGTAGGCGTTCTCCAGACCTTCGCTGCTCTTCAAACGGGCTTCGAGTTCCTTGGCTTTGTCGCGACTCGTGAACCGGCCCACCCGCACGCGGTACCACGTTTGCCCACGCATCGGCGCCTGCACGCTGTAGGCATCGTATCCCTTTGCCCGGAGCCCGCGCGCCAAGTCGCTGGCCTGCTGCGGATTCGTGGTGGCGTTGATCTGGACGGTCCATCCCGCGTCCGCCCATTCCTTCCCGGGCGCCGGCGTCTCCGGTTGTTTCGTTCGTGCGGCCGGAGCCGAGGTGGCGGTTGGCTTCGGCTTTTCGGCGACGCGTCGAGGCGGTCCGGTCGGCGTGCTGCTCTGTGCGACCGGAGCAGGGGTGGGCGTGGACGGAACTGGGGCCGCGGTCTCCTGCAGTCGCTGGTAGGCCTTTTCCTTCAAGCCGCGGTAAAAGGAGAGGTCGACGTCCTTTTCGTCTTCCTTTGCCGCCGTCGGCTGCGCTGGGACGGCCATGCGGACGACGCGTTCTTCCTGTGCAAGACGCCGCTCGGTTACATCGCGGCCCACCCAGATCCCGAACAGAAAGATCAGTGCCGAGGTAATCAGGAAGCCGAAGATGAGAGCAAAAAGCTGCCCGAATCCCAGACCCGCCGATCCCATGCGTCGCAGCATCGTTGTGTCTCACATCTTGTCCGGGGCGCGAACCCCTAACAAGTCCAGTCCCTTGCGAACCACAATCTGCACCGCCCGTGCCAGGTACAGCCGCGCGGCCGTTCGTTCGGGGTCATCGGTTAAAACCCGCTGCCGGTTGTAGAAGCGGTGAAACTCACTTGCCAAGTCGATCAAGTAAAACACCACGCGGTGCGGCTCAAGGGCCCGCGCGGCATCTTCTACGATGTCAGTATACTGCGCCAGGAGCTTGACCACCGCCACCTCTTCCGGCGCCGTGAGCATCTCGAGATGGGATGCGGCCGCGGTGGTTGCGTTGAGGCCCTGTTTGGCCGCTTGTTCGAATATGCGCGAGACGCGGGCATGGGCGTACTGGACGTAAAAGACGGGGTTGTCGGCGGACTGCTTCTTGGCGAGATCGAGGTCAAACTCGAGATGGCTGTCGGCCTTGCGCGTCAGGAAGAAAAACCGGACCACGTCGCTGCCGACTTCTTCGAGCAGTTCGTCAACGGTGACGTACTCGGCTCGGCGCGTCGACATCTTAACCTGCACGCCACCGCGCGTGAGGGTGACAAACTGGTAAATGACGGCCTTGATCTTCTCGGCATCAAGACCAAGGGCCTGGATGGCGGCTCGCACCTCCTGGTGCTCGGCGATGTGGTCGGCTCCCAGGACGTCGATGAGTAAATCGAAGCCGCGATGGAGCTTCTCCCTGTGATAGGCAATGTCCGGTAGGCGGTATGCCGGCTCGCCGCTCGACTTGATCAGCACCCGGTCCTTGTCCAGGCCCAGTGGCTCGCCGCGCAGCCACACCGCTCCGTCGCGGTCGAAGGCAAGGTCGCGTGCCCGCAACTCGGCGACGATCTCGGCGATTTGGCCGCCGGCATAGAGAGAATCCTCGTTGAAGTAAGCATCGAAATGGATGCCCATACGGGCAAGCGTCAACTCGATGTCGGCCAGGATGGTGCGCTCGGCGGCTGCCTTGAACCGCCCGGTCGCGGGTTCGTCGACCAACCGGTCCCCGTGCTCTTCGATCAACTTGCGCGCGATATCGACGATGTATTCGCCAACGTAGCCGTCGTCCGGAAACGAAACTGACTGGCCTAGCTGTTCGAGGTAGCGGGCACGTACGGACGCGCCCAGCAACGTCATCTGGCGGCCGGCGTTGTTGAAGTAGTACTCGCGGGTGACATGGTGGGCAGTGGCTTCGAGTAAGCGGGCAATGGCATCACCCAGGACGGCATTGCGCCCATGGCCGATCGTCAGTGGCCCAGTGGGGTTGGCGCTGACGAACTCGACCAGGACCTTGTGCCCTGCACCAAACGCCGCCGGGACGTGATCCGCACGCTCGATTTCGGCGAGACATTCCTGCCAGAAGCGAGGCGAAAAGCGGAAATTGATGTACCCAGGACCGGCGATCTCCGTGGCGGCCAGGATCCCGTCCGGGTCTTCGATGTGTTGGACAATGATCTCGGCGATGGCGCGCGGTGCTTTCCGCTGCTGGCGCGCGAGCGCCAACGCGACGGTCGACGCTAGATCGCCGAAGCTGGAGTCCTTGGGCAGCTCCAAAAACAAAGGGGGGAGGCTCTCTAACTTCAGCGCTCCCCCCTTTGTGGCTCTCAATAACGCCTGCTGAAGCAGCCCCTCAAGCCGTTTTTTCATCCTCCGTTCGCCAACGGTCGCTCAGAGTACGCATCGGTTGTGCAAGCTGCTTCAGAAAACTTGAGTGAGGCGTATAGCCCGGGCCACCGGCAGAGTCAAGGACGACAGGACGAGGACGACAGGACGAGCGGAGACAGTGCCTCATAAGAGGATTACCTCGACCTCTGTGCCTTCGTTGAGACCCTCGGCGCTCGCGGGAACTCGGACCAGCCCATCGGCTTTGACCAGATTGAAGATGGCGCCTGACTTGCCTGCCATCGGCGAGGCGACACAGTAATCGTCGCGCTGCGCCAGTGTCACCCGGACATAATCCTCGCGTCCCGGCTGCGAGGCGACGTTTTGGCCTAGACGCGCCCACATGGTGCGCCGGGGCGCGAAGATAGCGCCGCGGTCTTCACCGCCGAGGACACGGATGAGCGGCGCGCCGAAAACCTCGAAAATCACGAGCGCCGAGACCGGATGGCCAGGAAGCCCGAGGACGGGCTTG
>DASVHW010000165.1 GCA_036382395.1 Candidatus Binatia bacterium
TGGCGATGCGGAGAATAGCCAGCTCGCGCAGACGATCGCTGAGCTGCTGCTTCGAAAGGATGGTGCCACCCAGGCGCAGCAACGATCGCAGGTTGGTTTCAGCGTGGGCCATCATGTAGAAGATGTTCAGCGGTACCGCCAGGCCGGCGAGTGTTTCGCGCACACGCTCGGGTGCGGTGGTGGGATCGACGTACGGAAGTCGTGCCATAAGTCTCCTGTTTTCGCGCGCGATGCTGGCAGCCTGCGGGACCAAAGTCGAGAGCTGCATGGTCCCTTCTCCTACCTGCTGATCCTCTGGGTGTTGACGCAGGCGCCAGCCAGCTACGTTCTGGGACTGCGGCAGACCAGCCTCATCTTCGGAGTGCTGTTCGGCCGTTTCCTGCTGCAGGAGCGTGAGACCGGCTACCGTATTCTCGGAGCCGGGACCATCGCGGTCGGCGGCCTCCTCATCGCCACCGCCAAGTAGGCGAAACGATCCGTTTCAACCTGCGCCGCCTTCCCTTGCCCCGTTGTCCGGGATGGGCTATCTCCAAACTGTATGATGCTATTTGCTCGGGTTGCGGGTTCTGTTCTGTTGCTGCTTTTCGGCGCAGGCTGCGCGCATAAATTGGCTGCGCCAACGGCGACACCGACCGGTGACCAGGCGCCGGTGGGCCTGCGTAACTTCGAGGTGACGAACGTGGACGGGCACCGTGCGGTGCTCCTGCGGCTGTCACGTTGGCCGACGATGATCCGGCAGTCCAGCGCGAAGAACCCAGGGCAGATTATCGTTCAGGCCTGGGGGCCGGTGGGTGATGGTGATCTGCCCGAGCGCGTGCTGCCCCAGATAGACCTGCTCATCAGCGACGTTCGCGTCTCACGCCATGACGGAGCGCTCCATATCGTGCTCGATTTCAAAGCCGACGAGCCGCCGCCGTACAGTGTTCACGAGATGGCCGACTGGATCATGATTCGCTTGGGCGTGCCGGAGCAGGGGTAGAGAACCAGCCCGGATTGAGACAGCGATGAGGATGAACAAGCAGGGTACATCGCGGTGGCGGGTGGGAGCACGGCTCCTTCTCCTGACCCTGGGGGTGGTGCTGCCGTTCGTCGGTAAGGCCTCGGCACAGATCAGCAGCAATCAGATGCGCCAGCGGTACGACAAGAACACCAAAGGGGCCAGTATCGACGATTTCGTGAAACGGTTGAGAAGCGACGATCCGGCCGTGCGTTTGGAGGCGGTGAAATCACTCGGCGCGTCGAAGGACAACAAGGCAGTCGAATACCTCATGCAGGCCATGGGTGACTCGGACGTGCGGGTGCAGGTGAAGGCGATTGAGATGCTCGGTGACATGCGAGCCACCGACGCCACCCCAGTGCTGGTGCAGTACCTGTTTCTGCGCACCACCGATGGGAACATGAAACAGCTGATCTTGGCGTCGCTCGGAAAAATCGGCGACACGCGCGCGGCACGGCCGCTGATGGAGTTTTTGCAGCGCGATCTCGATCCGGCAACGCGGGGCACGGCGATCTTCGCGCTCGGAGAGATCGGCTCCCTCGAGTCGGTGGATACTTTGACGAATATCGCGCAGGCGGACAAGGACCAGACCGTGCGCCGTCTGGCGAGCGAAGCCAAGAGCAAAGTCGAGCAGCACCAAGCGGTGATCAAGAACCAGGTAAAGGGTCCGTCCGAGAACTTTCTCGAACCCAAAGGCCCGCCGCAAGCGCCGCAGTAGCTCGGCCCATCCGAGGTCTTTACTCCGGACGCGGGACCCGGTACTCAGCACAATTCAGAACGGCCCTGTGGTGGAATGGCAGACACGGCAGACTCAAAATCTGCTCCGCCTTGCGCGGGTGGGGGTTCAAGTCCCTCCAGGGCCACCTTGGTTTTCCGGGCACTTAGCCCGTTTGGCCAGCGTGACGGACCGACCGCTAGGACAAGCCGGGTAAGCGAGGGGTAAGCAAGCGGCGCTGTGTCGGAGGGCCGCTTGGCGCTCTCAAATTGACGGATGCCGAGAAGGCCTGCTATCCGTTGTAAGAGCATCCGCTATGAAAACGATCTCCATCCAAGATTTCCGCTCGCACCCGAAAGCCGCCAAAGCGTTGCTGGCTGTTCGGCAGGAAACGTTGCTGACCGCCGCGGGCAAGCCCGTGGCGGTGCTTGTTCCCGTCAGCGCTGAGACGCTCGACGACACCGTGCGTGCCGTTCGTATGGCGCGCGGCCAGATGACCTTGCAGACCATACGCCAGCGTGCGCGGGGGACCGGCCGCTCGCAGATGACGATGACGGAGATCGATGCCGTCATTGCGAAGACGCGGGCAGGTCGGCGCCGTCGTGCGCGAGCCGCCGCGAGGTGAAGTTTGATCCGGGTGGTGCTGGACACCAACGTCCTGGTGTCCGGATTGCTCTCCGAGCACGGGCCGCCAGGTTTGATCGTCGACCTGGTCTTCGCGGGAGAGCTGGCACTGGTATACGACGCGCGCCTGCTGGCTGAATATCGCGACGTACTCGTCAGGCCATAACTCAAGGTCGACCCGGCGGACGCGGAAGAACTCCTGCGCGCGATCGAGGACACCGGAGAAGTTGTGACGGCGTTGCCTTGGCCGCACCGGCTGCCCGACCCGGATGATGAGGTTGTGCTTGCTGTCGCTGATGCGGCACAGGTCGCCTGTGTCGTGACGGGCAACCTCCGTCACTTTCCGCGCGCCCAGCGTGGTCGCGTGACCGTCATCTCCCCGCGAGAGTTTGTGGAGTGGCTACGCGAGCGCTCCAGTTGATTGCCCCGGTTGGGCGG
>DASVHW010000166.1 GCA_036382395.1 Candidatus Binatia bacterium
CAAGCCGCTCACGCTGTACAACATGGAAGGCTCGCCGTACTGCCGCAAGGTCCGCGAAACTCTGAGCGAGTTGGATCTGGAGCACATCGTTCGCAATGTCCCCAAAGGCAGTCCGAAGCGCGCCGAGCTGGAGAAACGCGGGGGCAAAGTCCAAGTGCCGTATCTGATCGATCCCAACTCAAAGGTCGAGATGTATGAGTCGGATGACATTGTCGCGTACCTGGAAAAGCAGTATGGCGCGGGTCCCCGGACCGCGGGGCGCCGCACGGCCGCCCGCTGATTGACGTTGTCGGCTGCGCGCCGCCACCGCGCTGCGTTGCTACGCGAGTTCCTCGATTACTACTACGCCGCTTCAAACAACCCCCTCCTGGTCGTGTGCCATTCTGTGGCACTGACTCCCAGGCGGTCAGACAACGTGGGCTGGCAGGCCGTTGAACCCTTCGAGCCAAGCATGTTACGGGTGCCTCATGCCGCCGGTCCGCTACGAGCACACCATCTGCACTGCCATCGTCATTATGGCCGTGTTCCTGGTCAGCCTCGGTCGCACCTTCCCCACGCATGCACAGAACGCCCGAGCCACTGCGTCGGAGCATGGTGCTGTTGCAGCGGCCCAAGAACCCCCTGTCTTGAAAACGATCATCACTGCGCACTGGCGTCTGGCGAACGCCCGTGCAGCGCTTCCGCCGGTGCCACTGGTGGTGGGCGACGGCGCGCCGATGAGTATCGTTGCCAGTGTGGATGGTTGCGCGATGCGCAGGTGCAATTGCTGAGAAGATCAACGTCATGTGCGGTCGGTTCACCCGGACCAGCTCCCGAGAAGTTATCGCCACGGAGTTCGGCATAGCGCACTTCACCAACGTCGATCTCCAGCCGCGGTATAACATCGCGCCGAGTCAGATCGTCGAAGCGCTCATTTGCGACGGTGGGGAGAAGCGGCTGGGACCGATGCGATGGGGCTTCACGTCAACCTCCACAACGGCACCAACGCCAATCAATGCACGCGCCGAGACGGTCGCCACGTCACCCCTGTTTCGTGATGCGTTTCGCCGTCACCGGTGTCTGGTCATCGCTGATGGCTTCTACGAATGGCGGAAGGACGGGCAGCGGAAGACCCCGTATTTCATTACCTCCGCTCGGGTCGCCCGTTCGGCTTCGCGGGCGTTTGGTCATGTCACCGGAGCGACAGGGGGCAACGGATCGGAACGTGTGCCATCGTGACGTGCCCACCAAACGAGTTGATGGCACCGATTCACAACCGTATGCCCGTCATCGTGCCGGCAGCCGCTCACGACCGCTGGCTAGACCCGAGCGCCGCGGATGCCGATCTCCGTCAGATGCTCGCACCGCTGCCGTCCGAGGAGATGGACGCCTATCCCGTCTCCACGCTGGTCAACTCGCCCAGGAACGATTCACCGGAATGCGTGAGGAGGATCGGTGACTGACGGGTTGAAGGCGGACGAAGTTGGAGAAGAAGTACAGGTCCATAGACTGTGCCTCGCCAAAACTCCAGCTGTGCCTCGCCAATATTCGGTCCGCCGCGCTTGAACCGAGAATAGCTCGCTCCCATTGCAGTCGCACAGGTTCCCTCGCATCCTCTGGCCATGCTGCTACTGCTCAAGCTTTTCGTCTGGGCCGTGCGCGCCCTGGCACGCTCGCGACAGGCCCTCGTCCTCGACAATCTCGCCCTGCGCCACCAACTCGCCATCCGCGCGCATCGCAGTCGTCGTCCACAGCTCCTCCCGACCGACCGCCTGTTCTGGGTCGCCCTGCGCGCGGTGTGGACCGACTGGGCCAGGTCCCTGGTCATCGTGAAACCCGCCACCGTGGTTGCCTGGCACCGCCGCGCGTCTCGTACGTACTGGCGCTGGATCTCGCGTCAGCCCGGCCGGCCCCGAACCGACGCCCAGCTCCGTGACCTCATCCGCCGCATGGTGACGGAAAATCGGTGGGGCGCCCCGCGCATTCATGGGGAGCTGTTGAAGCTGGGCTTTCGCGTGTCCGAGCGGACGGTGTCGCGTTATGTCCGGGCCTCGCGACCCCGGCGCCCACCCAGTGCATCCTGGAAGACATTTCTGGACAACCACCGGGAGGTGCTCGCGGCGATGGATTTCTTCACCGTCCCGACGCTGAGCTTTCGGCTCCTTTATGTTCTATTGGTTATCCAGCACCGTCGTCGCACAGTGCTGCACTTCAACGTGACGGCCAACCCCACGGCAGCTTGGGTCACCCAGCAGCTGCGCGAGGCATTGCCCTTCGCGGCA
>DASVHW010000167.1 GCA_036382395.1 Candidatus Binatia bacterium
TCCGGGTAGCACATAGCTGCCGTACGGCGTGGGAGGGGAAATCGTCACTGCGAGCGGTCCGCTGATGTACACGCTCCCCCCAGTGCTGGCGTTGCGCGCGACTCCGCTCTCCAGTCCCGCGAGATACGCACGCAACACCTCATCCTCCGTATCACGGGGCGGTTCCGGTTGTGCCACCGGGTCCTCTTTCGCATCCGGCAAGGCTGAACCTTGCGGGAGCCATACCTGCTCGTCGACGACAACCTGTACCACCTGCTGTGAGGGCACCTCGCCCTTCAGGTTTGTGTAATGCGTGACGCCGGCGTTGTCCGTCCACTCCAAGATATCCGCTGATGCCACGGCTGGGAGGGACGCCAGAATCAACGCCAGTACGATTGGATGGAATCCGCACTTCATACCGTAGGGTAACCACGGTTTGGCGGTTCGGCTACGTCTGTATTCCGTAGCCGTTGCTCGGTACGCAGTTCCTTGGACGAGGTGAAGGCGGGCATGTTAGGAACGTGGCGGCTGGCTTCTGAGCCTTCTGCCTACCGCCGTGTACCGCCGGCTGTCCGTCGAGCTGCGCGCACGTCGCTACAAGATCCAAAGCGACAAGACGCTGCGCGCCGAATCGAAAGACGACATCAAGAAGCGGATCGGCCGCTCGCCCGACGACGCGGACGCCCTGGTGCTGGCGTTCGCCGGCAGCGGCAGTTGGGAAGTGATCGACGTGGACAAGATCAAGCAGGTGACGGAGGTGAGCGAAGTGGCCAAAGCGGAGGGGGTGAAGACGAGCAACCCGTTTCTCAAGCAGGTGCAGGACAAGGCGCCGGGACTGTTTCCCGATCGTGATGACTCTGAGGTCTGCGGGAACTGCGTCGAGTTCAAAATGTCCGGCGGTAAGGGGCGCTACGGATTGAGGTATTTGCAGGTGGACGCGCCTGATATCGCCTGCGAGCACTTTATCGGGCGGGAGACGGGAGGAGATGATGAGGATGGCGAAGACTGGGAGGAGGACGACGACGCGTAAGGGAATGGTTCTACGACAATGGTTCTGCGTCGGTGGTTCTGCGTCGGGTTGCACGCCAGCGGAAAGCATGGATATATACCCCCCGTTTCTTTTGGCTCGAACTGGAGGCTGTGATGGCAAAGAAGACGACGAGGCTCGACAAGGCGATGGGCAAAGGGGAAATACTGGCCGAGCTGGCTGCCTGTGGGTCCCGAGAATTCGATCATCCTGAAATCTCGCATGTAATTTCGATGGCCATCGACGGCTGCCGAGATGGCATTGAGTCCGCCTGGCGGCCACGATAGGCATGCCGCCATGCAAGCCGTGGTGATTGCTGTGGTGACAAGCCTCGCTTCGGTGGTCCGCTCCCGAATGGCGTTACAGATTGAAATCCTCGCGCTACGCCACCTGTGGGTCCCTGTCCGTTGTGGGTCCCGAAAATTCGCGTGCGCCTCGCCAGGGTCCCATATGCGGGAGGTGACATTTTTTGTCACCACCGGGAACGGCGAAAGATTCAAAGGCGCGGATGGAGTTTTGGCGAGGCACAGGTGGTGCAAGGGCACCTGCAGTACTACGCGGTGCCGAGGAACATGCCAGCGCTCAAAGCCTTTCGCCGCGCGATCGGCCGGTTGTGGTGGAAGTCATTAGGCCGCCGCAGCCAACGAGGTCATATCACGTGGGAGCGGATGGCACGCATTCTAAAGTACAGCCTTCCGCGAGTTCGTATCTGTCATCCCTATCCGTCCTTACAGCATCTCGTCAGAACCTGAGGCAGGAGCCGGATGCGATAGTGCCGCACCTCCGGATCTGTGCGGGGGGCGCCGAGCAATCGGCGTCCCTACCGCGACCCGAATGCATGGACATGACTTTTCGGGATGGACAACCGGGAGAGTCATAGAGACGCCCGTTTCTGTCGAGCCGAATTTGGCTGTTTTCGGCTGTCGGACTAACCTTAGACGTACCCGTATATACGGTGAGCCTGTCTTCGCGCCGGGCTCCCGCATCAAAAGACGAACATCAATCCCCCAAGTAGCGAGTAGTCGGACGACTTCGGATTCGTGACGGGGACTTCGACGGCGCCTAGCAGGTACCAGTTCCGGCCCAGATAGGTGCGGAAGCCTGGGGTGAATGCGAGAGCACTGGATGCCGGCCCGCGGTTGTCAGTGGCCTGGGCCAGATTCGTGGACACGTAGCCGACGAGATCGCCGATTGGAGCCATGTCGTGCTCCGTGAAGTAGTATCCGGCAGCCAGGTTCCCGAGGAACGAAGTGCGGGCACCAACCTCACTCACGTTCTGGTATGGGATGGACATGCCCACGCTCCCGCGCACGACGAGCCCGCCCCACCAGTTCGCCCAGAACTGATAGTTCGGCGTCACTGCTGCCAGGCCGTTACCGGTGTTCGTGTCGCCTGTGGGGGTGCGGAAGGTCAGTTAAGCGACTGCGTCACGTCGCGACTCTCAGAGAGGAGCACGCGGGGTGTGATCTGGAAATCGCCGAAGCCGGTATGGCTCGGACTGCCCCCAACCCCTTGCGCCGAAGTAACGAATGGCACATCGAACTGTAACTCGAAGCGCCGGCTGAGCGGCGCGTACAGCGTCGCTCCACCGTTGTACACGTCCCCGTTACCGCTGGTGGCGTGCTTGTAGCCGAAGGTCCCAACGGCGAGGCGATAGAAAACACCGTCGGCCGCATTGAGCCACCCCTGTCTCGGCGCTCCACCTCCGCCGGCCGACGGGCTGGCCCAGGGCTCGTTCCACCCCTCGCTGAAGAACGTTCCGAGGGACAGCGGACGCCACCGCGATGGTTCTGCATAGACGTCGCCGGTGAGCGACTCACCCGCAGCATGCAGTACGCCCACCTCTTGCGGAGCAGCGCCGGCCGCGCGTGGTTCGTCAGCCCTCCCAGGCGCCGGGACCGCCATCGTTGCGCCCAAACCGACTCCGAGCAGGACCCACCGCATTGCATCTCTTCTTCTCATGACTCCCTCTCTTTCCAGTCAATCCAAACCACGCGAATACCATGCCCATGCTTACGGGCAAGACCGCAGGCCCACAATTGGACCCGTAGGGAGAATCAAATTCCCGAGTCTGAGAACGCAGAGCTGGCATCGCTCAGGTATGGACAGAAGCGCGCCCACATGGGCCGCCCCCGACGGCTCTTAGCGATCGGGATAGGGTGTTGACCGAGAAGCCTGTAGGTGTCCATCCCGAAAAGTCATGTCCATGCATTCTGCGGGTGTTGAGCACGAGAGCGATCCCGCCCAGATGGCGCACGGGCGCACGGCGAAGCCGAAAGATGAGCGGCGACGTCGCCACCGCGCGTCTCTCGGTAGTTCTCGGTCGGCAGGGAGCGATCGCCAGATGTCGCTGACCAAGGCTCACGGCCTGCACGAGCCTCGGTCATGCTTCCGGTCGTGGAACTCAGGCCGCCAAGCGTTCGTAGTGTCGATAGAGGCCGCCGCCTTCAGCGACCTCGACCACCGCGCCCTCCTCGCGTCTCTGGATCCGTCGCGGCTCTGGGCAGTCCATGGCGAGCGCCTGATGACAGCGCCAGCGATGGTAGTGGTCGACGTACGCGGTGAGGATGCGGCGGAGGTGGCGTTGGTGCAGGACCACGACGTGGTCCAGACACTCGCGGCGGATGCTGCCGATCACCCGTTCGACGTAGGGGGACTGCCACGGGCTGCGCGGCTCGCTCAGCACTTCCGCGATCCCCAATCCCGCCACGCGCTGGCGAAAGGCGAGACCGTAGACGCTGTCGCGATCCCGTAGCAGGTAGCGCGGCGCGGTCTCCCAGGGGAACGCCTCCACCACCTGCTGCGCCGTCCACTCGGCCGTCGGGTGCGCCGTGATGTTGAAGTGCTGAACGCGCCGCCTGTCATGCGCGAGAATGATCAGGACGAAGAGAATCTCGAAGCGGACCGTCGCGACGGTAAAGAAGTCGATCGACACGAGATCCTTGGCATGAGTGGCGAGGAAGGTCCGCCAGGTGGGTGACGGCGGTTTGGAGCGGCGTACGCGGTACCTCTCCACCGTCGACTTCGCCACCTCGATGCCGAGCTTGCGCAGCTCACCCAT
>DASVHW010000168.1 GCA_036382395.1 Candidatus Binatia bacterium
GGAGCAGAGTTGCCGGCCACCGGTCTAGGAGCAACCCCCGCCTACAATGAATGGACCGATCTCTGGCGCGCACGGTGGACGTGGGATCGCGTCGCCAAGGGCACCCACACGCGCGCCAACTGCATCTCGGCCTGCTCCTGGAACCTCTTCGTGAAGGACGGGATTGTCTGGAAGGAGGAACAGAACGCGGTCTACGAGCGCCCGCGCACGGACGTGCCCGACTCCAACCCACGGGGCTGTCAGAAGGGCGCCTGCTACAGCGACCTCGAATCTGGCCACACCCGGTTGCTCTATCCGCTCAAGCGCGCCGGGGAACGTGGCGAGGGTAAATGGCAGCGCCTCTCCTGGGACCAGGCGTACACCGAAATCGCCGACAAGCTGATCGATGCGGCGGTGGCGGAGGGCACCGAGTCCATCGTCTATGACCACGGCACCACCAATGCCGGCTACGGCCCCGAGACCGCCGGCGAGATGCGTTTTACCGACGGCATCGGGGCGACCGTCCTCGATTCGTGGTCCGGCGTCGGTGACATGCCCATGGGCTGCGTGCAGACCTGGGGCATGTACAACTGCGAGGGCACCTCGGACGATTGGTTCCGCTCCGATTACATCATCGTCTGGATCGGCAATCCGGTCTACACCCGTATTCCAGACGCCCACTTCATGTACGAGGCCCGCTACCGCGGCGCCAAGGTGGTGGTGATCGCCCCCGATTACAACGCCACCGCCATCCACGCTGATATGTGGCTCAACCTCAAGCCCGAGACCGACGCGGCCTTGGGCTTGGCGGCGGCCAAAGTGATCATCGACGAGAACCTCTACAAGCCCGACCACGTCCGCGAGCAAACCGATCTGCCCATCCTCGTGCGCGAAGACACCGGCCGCTTTCTGCGCCAGGCCGACTTGGAGGCCGGCGGTGCCGACAATCTCTTTTACTTCTGGGATGAGGCGACGGGAAAGCCGGTGCCGGTTCCTGGCTGCGAAGGCGACGGCGGGCGCTCCATCGCGCTCGGTGCGCTCAAGCCCGCACTCACCGGCCGCTTCACGGTGAAGTTGGCCGATGGCAAGCAGGTGACGGTGCAGCCGGTCTTCGAGCGCCTGCGCGCGCAACTCGCCCAATACACGCTCGAGAAGGCGAGTGCGATCACGCGTCTGTCGCCAGCCATTATCCGTCAGTTTGCGCATGAAGTGGCCGCCGCCAATAACGCGATGATTTTCGCATCATGGGGGTCCTGCAAGCACCACCACAGCGACCTGTTCCAGCGCACCATGATTCTGCTCCTGGCGCTCACCGGCAATCAGGGCAAGCCCGGCAGCGGCCTGCGTGTGGCCGCGTGGTGGGCCTTGGACGGCCAGGAGCAGATGACGGGCTCGAAGATGAGCACGATGGATATGCTGCGGGTCATTCCCAAGGCCATCCGCGGACTTCAGCCGCGCGACTACGAGCAGCTCTACACTCAGTACAGTGAGACGGCGCCGAACACCCCGCTCATGCCGTTCCTGTACGTGCATGGCGGCTACCGCGAGTTGTGGTCGCGCGCGGATCTGGCCGACCCGGCGCTGCCGCGCGGCATGGACGAGTTCATGCGGCTCTCGATAGAACGGGGATGGACCAAGATTCATCCACGCCCGGACCGCCGCCCGCGCGCGTTTATCTTCACCGGCTCGAATCCGTTACGGCGCTGGCCGGCGCCGCAGTACGCCAAGAAGCACTTCTTCAAGAAGCTCGACACCATCGTGTCGGTGAATTTCCGTATGAGCACGACGACGATGTATGCCGACTACGTGCTGCCGAACGCGGGATACTACGAACAGCATGGCATCAAGTACGCGCAGAGCTACGTGCCGTACGTCATCTTGTCGGACCAGGCCGCGAAACCGCGCGGTGAGGCGAAACCGACCTGGGAGATGTTCGGGCTGCTCGCCGAACGGGTTTCCCAACGCGCCCGTGAGCGCAACGTGGGACTGGTGCGCGGATTCAACGATGCGGCCCTCGACCTCACCAATGCCTACTCGCACTTCACCGCCAAGGGGCACTATGATCCACACGATCCGCAGGATCCGGTCAAGATGATCGACGACATCATGAGCCGCAGCCCGAGTGTCGGCAAGATCAGTGGCGCGGAAGCCGTGCGCCTGGGGGTGGTCCGCATCACCGGGCCAGCGCGGCCCTCGCCGGTCTACGCCACCAGTAGTGACTACGATCCCAAGGACACCTACTGGCCGCACCGCTGGTATTTCGAAGACAAGGTGCCGTGGCCGACGCTGACCGGCCGCCAGCAGTTTTACATCGATCACGAGTGGTATCTGGAAGCGGGCGAAGCGCTACCGGTGCACAAAGAGCCCCCCAACGCCCGCAGCAAATACCCCCTGCACATCAACGGCGGCCACACGCGCTGGAGTATCCACGCCATCTGGCGCGATCACCGATTCATGCTGCGGCTGCAGCGGGGTGAGCCGGCGTGTTTCGTCAGCCCCGTGGACTGCGCGCCGCGCAGCATCAACGACGGCGACCGCATCCGCGTCTACAACGACGCCGGTGAGTTCCAGGTGATCGCTAAAGTGTCACCATCCGTACAACCCGGCGAAGTGATCATCTACCACGCCTGGGAGCCCTTCCAGTTCAAGAACTGGAAAGGACAGCAGGAGCCGGTCGAGGCGCCGTGGAAGGCAATCCATCTCGCCGGCGGTTACGGTCACATCCACTACCGCATGTTCTACGGCTCACCGGGCCACTCGCCGCGTGGCGCGCCGGTGGAGATGGAACGCGCCTAGCCCCGCATGCGGCTCTGAAGGAAACACGAGGCGGACCCGCCTCAGCTTGCCGGGTCCGCCTCGCCCATCATCTTGCTAAAACCTCCACGTGAAGCCGCCCCTGAGGCGGTAATCACGCACAAGCTGGAGGGCCGAGTTGTTCTGCTCAAAGGGCACATCGACGGCTAACTCGGCGCCAGCGGTCATGCCCCAAGTGAACAGCACGCTTGGGCCGACGAACAGGGCGGTCAGCGCCGTGTCGTTCTGCCTCGTGCCGGCAAGATCATCCTTGCCCTTGGACTCGCCCGAGACGACCGCTTGGACACCGAGTGAGTAGCTGTGGTCCAAAAGCGCGAAGACGCC
>DASVHW010000169.1 GCA_036382395.1 Candidatus Binatia bacterium
TGTCGATTGCCGTCTACTTCCTGCCTGGCATAGCCGGCCACTGAGTCTTGACTCCCTGGCCTGGCCTGGCTTGCGCAAGGCAAACGGACAGCTTTCGCCTTGGAATACCAGTGCTTGCGAGCGACGCACTGGTGACATATCGCCCATTTTGCTAACCACTCGGACGGTGCGGTAAGTATTCGGCGGGGGCTAGCCGACGCGGGCCAACGACCAACTGCAGGCCCGCACCTTGCATATCAATAGGTTGACCATGACGCTTAGCGGGGCACACAGCGCATTCGACTGTCTACAAGGGGCCGGCATAACTGTCAGGTCAGAAGGGCCCGCAGCGCACAGCTCAGTTTGGGCAGTTGTCCTGGCCCTGGTGATCCTCGCGGGCACGTGCTTGGCTTCAGCTCAGATGGTACTGGACGACTTCAAGGACCTGTCGGGTTGGAGCGCCATCGCCTCTGAAGACACCAAGGTGTGGATCGTCCAGGAACCCGGCCGCACGGGTAGCGCCATGCGCATCGGCTTCGACCTCAACGCCGGTGGCGGCTACGTGATCGTCCGCAAGACCTTCTCGCTCCCACTCCCGGCGAATTACGCCTTCACGTTTTATCTGCGCGGCGAGGCTCCGCAGAACAATTTCGAGTTCAAGCTCGTCGATCCATCGGGCAAAAATGTGTGGTGGCACAAACAGCGAGACTTCAACTTCCCCGCGGAGTGGCAGCGGGTGACCATCCGCAAGTCGCGCTTGGAATTCGCCTGGGGGCCGTCGGGAGCGCGCGCACTGGAGCGCGTGGGCGCCATCGAGTTCGCGATTTCTTCCGGCACAGGCGGCAAGGGATCGATCTGGATCGAAGACCTCGAGTTCGAAGAACGCGAACCGTCGAGTCACGACGGTCTCACACCCAGCGTGAGTGCATCCAGCTCCGTGGCAGGCCAGGAGCCGGCACTCGTGTTGGATCAGGATCCCGGCAGCAGCTGGAAGAGCGAGCGCCTGCCGGACAACCAGTGGGTGCTCATCGATCTGCTCAGAAACGTGGAGTACGGCGGCCTGGTCATCGACTGGGACCCCACCGATTATGCAACCGCCTACCAGGTACAGGTGTCCAACGATGGCACGCACTGGACGAACGCCTACGGCACGACTTCAGCAAACGGCGGCCGTGACTACATCTACATGCCGGACGCCGAATCGCGCTACATCCGGCTCGACTTGCAGCGCAGCAGCCGAGGACAGGGATACGGCATTGCTTCCGTCGCGGTGAAGCCCGTCAATTTTTCCGCCTCGTCGAATCAGTTCTTCTCCGCCATTGCCCAGGATAGTCCGATGGGGATTTATCCCAAATACTTTTACGGAAAGCAGACGTACTGGACTGTCGTCGGGGTCAGCGGCGACGGCAAGCAGGGACTGTTGAACGAGGAAGGCATGCTCGAAGTCGGCAAGGGCAAGTTCTCGATCGAGCCATTTCTCTACGTGGGCGGCAAGCTGATCACGTGGAATTCGGTGCATACGAAACAGGAGTTGGAAGAAGGGTATTTGCCGATTCCCTCGGTAACGTGGGAACACGAAACCGTGGACCTCACCATCACTGCGTTCGCGAGCGGCAAGCCCGGGACCTCCACGCTGTACGCCAGGTACCGCGTCGAGAACCACAGCGACACGTCACAACGGGTGCAGCTCTTCCTGGCAATCAGACCGTTCCAGGTGAACCCGCCGTGGCAGTCGCTCAATATGACGGGCGGCGTCGCACCCATCCGCGAGATCCGCTTCGACGGCCGGGCCGTGTGGGTAGACCGAGACAAAGCGGTCATATCGCTGCCGGCGCCCGACCGCTTTGGCGCAGCATCTTTCGAGCACGGCGCGATCACCGATTTTCTGCGAAAGAATACCCTCCCTCCACAACTTCACGTCTCTGATTCTTTCGGCTTCGCCTCCGGGGCACTGCAATACAGCTTCGATCTGAAGCCCGGAGGGCACGAGGAGGTGGATCTGGCCGTACCTTTCCATGAACCGTACGTTGCCGCAGCACTCGGCTTGGGCAACGGAGACGGCCGGTCCTTCATCGACAAGCAGCGCGAGGAAACACGGCGGTCCTGGCAGACGATCCTGGGACGGGTCGACATCCAGTTGCCGCCGGAGGCTGAGAACATCGTCAGGACGTTGAAGACCACGCTCGCCTATATCCTGATCAATCGAAATGGGCCCGCCCTCCAGCCCGGGGCACGCGATTACGCGCGGGCGTGGATACGGGACGGGGCACTCACCTCCGCCGCGCTGCTCGATATGGGATGCACGCAGGAGGTCCGTGACTTCATTCGATGGTACGCCCAATACCAAGCCGTGGGCGGGAAGATTCCTTGTTGCGTGGACCGGCGCGGGCCAGACCCGGCATTGGAGCACGACAGCGCCGGGGAATTCATCTACGCCATCGCCGAATACTACCGCCACACCCACGATGTGGGGTTCGCACACGACATGTGGCCGCAAGTGGTACGGGCCGTCGACTACCTGTCGTCGCTGCGCCAGAAGCGGATGACCGCTGCCTTCCGGACCCCGGAGAAGGAAGCGTACTACGGCCTGCTGCCGGAATCCCTCAGTCATGAAGGGTATTCGTCGTACCCGGTCCACTCCTACTGGGATGACTTCTTCGCCCTGCGCGGCTTCAAGGACGCAGCGGCCATGGCTATTGTCATGGGCGACGAGGAGCGCGCCGCCAGTTTCGCCGACTTGCGCGACGACTTCCGGCGCAGCCTCCAGACCTCGATTTCCAAAGCCATGGCACTTCACGACATCGACTACATTCCCGGGTCCGTGGAGCTCGGCGACTTCGACCCCACTTCCACCGCCATCGCGCTCGCCGTCGGCCTTGAAGTTCCGGACCTGCCGGAGGACGCACTCCGACGCACCTTCGAGCTGTATTACGTCGACTCCGACAAGCGCATACACGGAGAAGTCGACTGGGACGCCTACACGCCTTACGAGCTGCGCAATGTGGACGCATTCGTCCGCCTGGGCCAGCGGGAGCGCGCGCGGGAGATCCTCAACCTCATGCTCTTTGATCAGAGGCCGGCGGCATGGAACCAATGGGCCGAGGTGGTGTGGCGTGATTCGTCGGCACCGAACTTCATCGGCGACATGCCGCACACCTGGGTGGGCTCGACTTTCATCCAGTCCGTCCGCACCCTGTTTGCCTACGAGCGCGAATCGGACCGGGCCCTGGTCGTTGCCGCTGGACTGCCAAGCGAATGGGTACTGAGCAAGTCCGGCGTCGCCGTGAAGCGGCTACCAACCCACTACGGCGTGCTGAGCTACAGCTTACGCGGCGAGGGTTCCAATGCCATGCTCTTGCGGCTGTCCGGAGACCTGACACTCCCCCCAGGGAATATCGTGCTCCGTCCGCCGCTGCCGCAGCCGCTCAAGGCCGTCAGCGTAAATGGCAAGCCGATTGAGACCTTCACCGCCGACAGCGCCACCGTCAGCGAGTTCCCGGCAGAAGTCCTGCTGGAGTACTGAGCTGCGACTCGGCTGGAGGAGGCTGTGAACGATCCGGCGCCGCCGCTCTCCTTGTGTACTCCGGCGAATTTTTACATACCCATGGGCACCCACTGTAGGCTATGAGCGAAAGGAGCACCCAGATGGCGAAGCAAACCAAGTACACGCTCGAGGAGAAGGACATCCCGACGGCCTGGTACAACATTCAAGCCGACCTTCCCACACCAGCGCCGGCCGTCTTGCACCCCGGCACCCACAAACCCATCGGGCCTGGCGATCTGGCCCCGCTGTTTCCGATGGGGCTGATCGAACAGGAAGTGTCGACCCGGCGTGAGATCGACATCCCCGGCGAGGTGCTCGACATCTACCGCCTATGGCGGCCAAGCCCGCTCTATCGCGCCCACAGACTGGAGAAGGCGCTCGATACCCCCGCGCGCATCTATTACAACTACGAGGGGATCAGCCCCTCGGGATCGCACAAGTCCAACACCGCCGTGGCGCAGGCCTATTACAACAAGGCCGAAGGTATCAAACGCATCGTCACGGAGACCGGCGCCGGCCAATGGGGTTCAGCGCTCGCCATGGCCTGCCAGTTCTTCGGCATCGAGTGCAAAGTCTTCATGGTCAAGGTCAGCTATGAGCAGAAGCCCTACCGCAAGGCGGTGATGGAGACTTTCGGGGCGCAAGTGACGCCCAGCCCCAGCCGGGAAACCGCCTCGGGTCGCGCCATCCTCGAGAAAGACCCCAATTGCACCGGGTCGCTGGGCATCGCCATCTCCGAGGCCGTCGAGATCGCCGCACAGGATCCCGGCACCAAGTACGCGCTCGGCAGCGTGCTCAATCACGTCCTCATGCACCAGACGGTCGTCGGCTTGGAAACGATCGCCAAGTTAAAGCTGGCGCAGGACTGGCCCGACATCATCATCGCCTGCGCCGGCGGCGGATCCAACCTTGCGGGAATCGCGTTTCCATTCATTGGCCGCAAGCTGCGGGGTGAGGACAAGGGGGAACGCATCATCGCCGTCGAGCCCGCGGCCTGCCCGTCGCTGACGAAAGGGAAACTGACCTACGACTTCGGCGATACCGCGCACCTGACACCGCTGGTCAAGATGCACACGTTAGGCAGCACCTTCGTGCCGCCCGGCATTCACGCCGGCGGCCTGCGCTACCACGGCATGGCGCCTCTGGTCTCGCACGTACTCAACCTGGGTGAAATGGAAGCGATTGCCGTACCGCAGTTGGAGGTCTTCGATGCCGCCGTGAAGTTTGCGCGCACCGAAGGCATCATCCCGGCCCCCGAACCGGCACATGCCATTGCCATCACCATCCGCGAGGCGTTGAAATGCAAAGCCGAGGGCAAGAGCCGCGCAATTTTGTTCAACCTCTGCGGGCACGGGCACTTCGACATGCAAGCGTACATGGATTACTTCGCCAACAAGCTGCAGGACTACGAGTACCCCGCCGACGAGGTCGCCATGGCCTTGGCGGGGCTGCCGAGCGTCGAAGCTTGAGCCCCCGCCCGCGGCGGGCTGCGCATTCCGAAGGGGGGTGGCTCATCCCGGTCGCCCCCCTTCTGCGCTTCTGACTCAGTTCGCTAACGCCCTGCCGTCCTCGCCAAACAGATGCACTCCATCTGCCTCGATTGTCAGGTGCAGGACGTCGCCCTTGGCGAATTCGTGCATGCCTTGCAGCCGAACCACCAGGCGGATCGCACCGTCCGCCGGCGCATCACCGGCGCAAACATGCGCAAGCGTCTCATGGCCGAGATACTCGACGTGTTCAACGATCACCCGAATGCCGCCCTCCGCCGACTCGCTCGACATGAGTTCAAAGACCTCCGGTCGAACTCCGGCGGTCAAGCGCTGATCCCGGCCAGCCATCTTGTCCGTGATATCGGCAACGGATACCGGAACGGTCTGGTCACCGACGGTCATCGTCGCGCCGTGACGATCGGCGGCCGACAGCCGCGTGGGAAAGAGGTTCATGGGCGGATTCCCGATGAAGCCGGCAACGAAGATGTTCGCCGGCCGGTCGTACAACTCCCGCGGCGGCGCAACCTGCTGCAACGCACCTTGGCACAGAACTGCGACCCGGTCACCGAGCGTCATGGCCTCCACCTGGTCATGGGTCACGTAAATCATCGTCGTGCCCGTACGCTGTTGGAGTTCGCCGATCTCCGCGCGCACCTGAACCCGCAGCTTGGCATCAAGGTTGGACAACGGTTCATCGAGCAGGAAGACCGTCGGCTCGCGCACGAGCGCCCGGCCCATGGCCACCCGCTGGCGCTGCCCCCCGGACAACTGTTTCGGGAGCCGGTCGAGCAAGTGCGTGATGTCGAGCAAGCCGGCAGCCCACTCGACGCGGCGCTGCATCTCGTCGCGCGGCAGCTGGCGCATCTTCAGCGGAAACTCCAGGTTGCGACGCACGGACATGAACGGATACAGGGCGTAGTCCTGGAACACCATGGCGACGTTCCGCTCCTGCGGCGCCAGGTCGTTCACCACACGGTCGCCGATGCGTAGCGTGCCGCTGGTAACCTGATCGAGCCCGGCCAAGAGACGCAGTAGCGTCGACTTGCCACAGCCCGACGGCCCCACAAAAACCATCAGTTCCCCATCGGCGATCCGCAGGGTGCAGTCCACGACGGCGCGGGTGCCGTCGGGAAAGACCTTGTCGACGTGCTCGAAATCAACGCTTGCCATCAGGGTTCCGCCCCCTCTTCCTGGCCCTCTTTCACTCGAAGAAATTTTCATCCGCAAGGATCGGCAGCGCCTTCTGCATGATGGGATCCGAGGCGAAGTGTTTCTGGATGGAATGGTCCGTCAGGTAGTTGGCTAACGCAATGAACAGCATCGACTGATCCAACGAAAGATACTTGTAAGCCACCGTCCCGCTCCGCGGGTCCACGGCGTCATAGAATCCATACTCGCCGTAAATCTCATAGCGCTCCGCCAAGCGGCGCAGGTTCGCTATCGCGGCTTCGGGTGCCACGCTCAGCGCCAATGCCGAGGCATACGGCGTGACCGCTCCGGCATCGTAGCCGCGCGCACCCAGAACCTTGGCCCCGTACTCGGAGTAGCCGTCGCCCGCCGGCGTCGCACTCGATGAGATTCCCCAGACGGGATATCCCCGCTCTTCGACTGCATACCGGCGCTGCACGGTGGCTTGCACCGTATCGTTTGCGCCCAGGCTTTTCGGCGCATACTGCGGCTCATCCAGCACGAGGGTCGGCATGAGCGCCTCGAACATACTCCCGCCCCACGATGGAACGTACCGCAACCCCTTCCATTCGAAGTAGCCGGCGGAGACCTCGTGGCCTCTGACCATCTTGCTCGGCGTCCCTTTGGGAACCTGTGTCTGCCATCGGCAAGCCGCGGGAAAGGTGCGCAGCATTTCAAACCAATGCGCTTCCGGCACGTCACCCTTGCCGATGGCGATGAGGCTTCCCAGCCGCGCCTCCGTGTACACCATGCCGTAGTTGTAAGGAGAGCGCGCTCCGGGCTTGACGTAATAGCCGTGGGAGATCTGCTTGGTGGCGCCATCGTAAAAGAAACCGTAATCAGCTGGCGCGATCAGCTTCGTGCACTGCTCGTGGAGTTCCGGGAACGCCATGCGTGTGACCATGAGCCCGGCGGTCAGCCATGACGAGTCCACAAAGGACACGAAGTTGCTCGTCCGCTCCAACGAGGTGGTATCGTAGAAATTGAAGAAGAACCCGCGGTAGGTTTCCAGGCGCTCCAGGCTGTCGAGAACGTGACGGATCTTGTCGATGGCCTGATCGACGGAAACCAGCTGCAGTTCGCGCGCCGCCGCGATGGCGATCAAGTGCAGGCCGATGTTCGTGCCGCTGGTGTAATCACCTACGCGTGCATCCGCGGTGCCGTCGGCCCCGTCGCCCAGACGAACGTTGTCGACCGGCAACCGGTTTTCCCGATCGGTGAGCGCCGCCACTCCTCGCCAGGTGTCCCGGGCAACGCGCCAGGCAAATTCCAGGTCCGCTTGGGGAAGAGAGTTCTTGTCCACCAGCAGCCGCTGAGGCAAAGCGGCCAATCGGTTTCGGACGTAAGGTCGTGCCGCCGCCTCGCCACCAAGGGCGTTTTCCCAAGCCTTCTTCTTGATGGGGATGACGACCTCCAGCGCCCCCGGCGGCACCTGCGGGTGCTGCAACGACTCCTCGTCGATGGGGCAAATGTTTTTCTTCGCACCCCCGGCGCCGGCTCCCGTCAGGGCAGACAGGCTCAGGCAAATCGCGAGGACGCACCAGCTCCGTATCACCGCAGAAAGAATCACGGGCGAGGTTCTACCTCAGAGTGGAGGAGATTTCCTCTCCCATGCGGATCCAGCGCAGGGCGCGCTCGCGATCGGCGCACTCCCAGACCCGGTAATGCAGCTCAGTGGTCATATCGGGGTCGGAGAGCAGGATCTTGCGCTGCCCGGGCGCCAGGGCTGTCGGACCGTCGGCCAGCGCCCGGTCGAGGAGCACACGCCGCGCGGCGCGAATAGAAGGTTTCAACGATCGGCGGCCCCGGAGCAAGGCGCGGTGCAACGCGCTCACGTAGGGATTCACGTGGGCACTGACGAACCCACCAGGCTCGGCTTCGAGGCGTTGCCCGGCAACGTCTTGGGCGGCTCGCAGGTTGTCCTGCACATCGCGCAACTCCGGCGGCAGTGTGGTTTCCTCGGGAATCATGAAAAGCCCTCTCACTCGCGCCCAGTCACCGAAACGCACCCGGCTCGCCAGAACCGAGAGCGGCACCGATACGAGCAGGGCACCGATGATAGGTGTCACCCACCAGAAGTAGTGTGGGTTCAACCAGTGCAGCGCTATCCCCCACGCGCTGGCGAACATGGTGTCGAGCCCATGGTACCGTATCGCTACCCACCAGGCGGTCTCCGCATCCTCCCGCCCTTGCGAGCCCCACGACACCGTATGGCCGAGGAGGTTCTGTACAACGAACCTGCTGTGGAACACCATGCGGATCGGCGCCAGGAGGCTGGAAATAAGGATCTCGAACAAGACGCTGAGCGACAGCCGAAACACGCCGCCGTATGCCTTGGCGTTGCGGCCTTTGCAGACGATCAGGACGATACTCAGCACCTTCGGCAGAAACAAAATCATGCCGGTTACGGCCATGAGGTACAGCGCCCAATCGGGCCGCCAGACCGGCCATTCGGGAAACAGGCTGCGGCCGTGGGGAAAGTATTCGGGTTCCCGCAACGCATTCTCGATGGCCTCGGCCGTGCTCAAGGTCAGAAATGCGAACCACAGCAGCGCCGACACGTACGACAGGACGCCGTTTAGAAAGAGCGCGCGGTGCGCACCGAACAGGCCTTCGGTAAACAGCAGCCGGAGATGTTGCAGGTTGCCCTGGCACCACCGGCGGTCGCGCTTCATCTCTTCCAAGAGCGTCGAAGGCACCTCCTCGTAGCTACCTGGCAGGTCGTAGGCTAGCCAGAGCGTCCACCCGGCACGCCCCATCAGCGCCGCCTCGACGAAATCGTGGCTCATGATCTCGCCACCCAGTGGCGGTTTCCCCGGCAGGCGCGGCAAGGCGCAGTGATCCATGAACGGCGCCACGCGGATGATGGTGTTGTGCCCCCAGTACTGGCCGTCACCGAGCTGCCAGAAATGCAGGCCGGCCGCAAACATCGGCCCGTACACCCGACTGGCGAACTGCTGCACGCGGGCAAAGAGCGAGCGCCGGTTGACCGCGGTCGGCGCGGTCTGGATCATCCCGACGCCTGGATTTCGTTCCATCATCCGCACCAGGCGCACCAGCGTCTCCCCCGCCATCACGCTGTCCGCATCGAGCATGATCATGTAGGGGTACTGCCGACCCCAGCCCCGGCAGAAATCGGCAACGTTGCCGCTCTTGCGCTTCAGGTGCACGCGTCGGCGGCGGTAGAAGATGGTTCCAAATCCATTGACGGACCGGCACCAGTCGGCCCAAGCCTCCTCCTCTTTCACCCAGGTGCCTGGATCACGGGTGTCACTGAGGACGAAGAAGTCGAAGTGCTGTACTGTCCCGGTCCGCTGCAACGACTGGTGGATCGCTTTCAAGCCGGCGAAGACTCGATCGACGGGCTCGTCGCAAATCGGCATGACGATCGCCGTGCGTCCTGCGGGCCGAAACTCGCCTGCTTCTTCCGGGGGTATATTGGTGATCGCAAATCGGCTGTGCCGGCGGAGCAGAGTGAAGAAGCCGAGCAACGCGGTCCAGAACCCGATCGATATCCAGCCAAACAGCGCGCCGAAGAAGAGTACGATGGCGAATTCGAGCCATGTGCTGCCTTGTTGCGGCAACACGTTCAACATGAACCCGCTCGCAATGGTGCTCGGAATGAGAACCAACGTGGAGAGGAGGAAACGGCGCCGGTGGGCCACTCGCGTCCAGGGCAGAGCACGGCGTTGACGGCGCAGGGCCTTGCGTGACGCGCTCGTCCGCTGACCGCGCAAGCGATTGATCACACGGCGCAGGACCCGTCGCTCGATCTTCTCCGGAACCATTGCGCGGCGAGTCAGCGGTGGAATGGAGGAGAAGGTCTCGTTCCGCGGCGACATTGCCGGACGGCCCTGCGATGCAGTCCTCGCCGCCAGACGTTCGGACAGATACGCCTCTAGTCGCCAGGCGGTAAACTCATCCACCCTTCCGTGCCACAGCGCCGACCGCGCCGGGTGCTGTTCCGGCAGCAGCGTCCGCAGGGCGCGGAGCGTTTCCGTCACCGCGTCACTGTCCGCGTCCCACGGTTCGTGCTGGAGTGCCCGCTTGACCGCCTCACTGGCGAGCGGGCCGCGTTCGCCTTCCTGGATGCCGAGCGCCTCCAGGTATCGGACGGCGCGATCGTATGCCGCTTTCCAGTTCTGAAGCAGCCGGTCGGCGGGAACCGCAAAGTGGCGTGATCCCGTCGGCTCTGCGTGCAGCAGCGGCGCGGCAGCTGTCTGTGTCTCCTCGTTCACGGCAGAATCACGTACGACCAGGTTTCTGTCAGCGCCTCGCCCCCTTTGTCCAAGAACGCGCGCAGCTCCACGGAAGTCTTGACCTTTGGCCGCACTTGGAACGTGAGCCGCCAGCCGCTGGTCACCGGATTCTTGACCACGTGCTGATCCAGCAATTCAGCCGACTGCTCTCCGGA
>DASVHW010000170.1 GCA_036382395.1 Candidatus Binatia bacterium
GGACGAGGCGGCGATAGCGGCCCTGCGTGACCGCTACCGTCAGGAGCCGCTCTTCAAGGGCACGGTCGTCAGCGACGACGAGCATGCCGCGCTGGTCATCGTCGACTTCTATGATGGGCCCACCGCCAGCGAGATCACCGCGACGGTCCGACGTGCGGTCGCGAAACACCCTTCTCCGGAGATTGACGTGGCTATTACCGGCGCGCCGGTTTTCCAGGACGCGGAACGGCTGCTGGTGTCACGACAGAGCTACTATTTCGTCGGAACGATTGCCGCGATTCTACTCGTGCTGTGGCTGGCATTCGGCCAAGTGCAGGGTGTCGTGCTCCCGAGCGCGACGGCCTTGCTGAGCACCGCCTTGGCGCTGGGATTCATGGGCTTTGCGGGCATCCCCATGAATGCCTGGACGGCGACGGTGCCTGTGGTGGTCGTCACCGTGGCCGCCGGCCACTCGGCCCAAATGCTCAAGCGCTATTACGAGGAGTTCGCCCGTCTCGGCAATCGCGCCGCGGCCGTCGTCGAGTCGACGCAACGGATTGGTCTGGTGATGATGGCGGCGGGAGCCACGGCGGGTTGCGGTTTTGCCGCGCTGTCCGTTCTCGGCATCCCGACGCTGACACAGTTTGGGTTGGGCGTTGCCAGTGGCATCTTCGCCGCGGTGGTTCTCGAGATGACCTTCATGCTTGCCCTGCGTGTGGTGTGGCCCACCGGCCGCGCCACGGGCGGGGAAGGACCGCTCCCACGCTGGCTGGGGTACGCCCTTGCGCCGCTCGAAGCGGCGGTCCGGTTGCGGCCGGGCTGGACAGTGGCGGCCTTCGTGGCGATCGCAGTGGTTGCAGCTGCGGGATACCCACGGCTGAAGACCGAGGTTCACCCGGCGACCTACTGGTCCGACCGGATTCCGGCCGGCCGGGATCTGCGGGTGTTTGAAAAGCATTTCCCCAGCACCACGACCCTCACCATTCTGCTCGAGGGCGATCCCGGAGCGATGAAGACACCGGCAGCGATCGAGCTGATGAGCGGGTTGCAGCAAGCGATGGCGAAAGATCCTGGGGTGGGGCGAACCTCCTCTCTCGCCGACATCATTCGGCGCACCTACGAGGTGTTTGCGCCCGAGGACGCCGTAAACGGCTTGCCGGCGGACGCAGCGTTGATCGGGCAGCTCTTCTTTCTCGCCGATTCGCCGGGGTTTGAACGCTTCGTGGATCGGTCGTACAGCCGCGCCGTGGTGCTCGGGTTTCTCAACCGCGAGGACTCCGACCTGACGCGCAGCGTCATCGGACGGCTGACGGATTACCTCCAACAGCATCCCCCCCGGGACATTCGGGTCTCGCTGGCCGGCGGCGTCGGCCCGACCTTGCTGGCGCTCAACGACCACACCGTGAGGGGGAAGATCTTGAACATCGCCGTCGTGCTGGCGGTCATCTTCGTTATCGCCAGCATCCTGCTGCGCACGCCGCTCGGTGGAGCGTTGGTGACGGCACCGCTGGTGATGGCGCTCATTGTCAATCTCGGCTTCTTGTCCTGGTTCGGTGTGGCCTTCGACGTGGGTGGCGCGACCATCGTCGCCATCGGCGTCGGCATTGGGGCGGACTATGCTATCTACTGCTTGTACCGGCTGCGTGAGGAGTTTCGCCGGACCGGCAACATCGACTTGGCGCTGCGCGCGACGCTGGAGACGACGGGGCGCGCCGTGGCCTTCGTCGCCTTGTCCATCAGTGCTGGCTTCAGTGTCTATCTGATATCGGACTTCTACTCTTTTCGGCTGCTCGGTTCGTTCATCCCGCTGACCATGATGACCAGCTGCCTCACCGCCCTGACCCTGCCGCCCGCCTTGGTGGTGCTACTCCGCCCCCGGTTCATCTTCGGTGGTCAGAGCGGGCGGGCACGGACGTCCGCCCACTGCGGTGAGGAAGCCGAGGCTCCCTCCTCCTGACTGCCGCACCGGGCGTAGCGCTCAACCGGCGGCCTCGGCGGGAACCGACGGCACGAGACTGGACGGGGGGATGAGCTCCCGCTTGCCGTCCGGCGGAGCCCAGTACATTTGGAACAGTCGATACTGGCCCTGGGCAGGTGGGACAGTCGATACTTCCCCCGGGCAGGCCCAGTGCGCTTCCAGCTTATGGATGCCAGCGGTCAGCGTCCGCTCTGCGTAGGACACACGTTCCGCAGGGTTAGTGACGCTAGGCCCAGATGCTGCACCAACCAGCCCCACGTCATCGAGCCGCACTGAGTAGGTCCCGATGCCACGCGCGTCAAATTTGTAGGTGCCTGGGGTCCCGATGAGCAACGCACCTGTCCATGCAGCCGCAAAAGGCATGCGCACCATGGGTTCGTTCCCTGGCTGGGACATGGGATAGTCGGCGAACGCGTTCAATTGCGGATCGATCGCCCGTAACGCGGGCTGACCAGCCTCTTCATAGACAGCCGTGAGCCCTTCCTGCACAGGGTTCGGGTTCAGGTCCCAGGCGAACACAACACGTGTCAGACCAGGGCTCTTGATCGCCATCGACAACGCGCGCTCCCCGGTCGCGGGCTCGGTGATTGTAATCGGCTGCCAACCACGCGGCAGGCTGAGCGCCACATCCGCCGGCGTCGCGGCGTTTGCCCGCACGACGAATTCGCCGGCCACACGAATCTCGGTTGGCGTGTCGGCCCGCACGGTCAGCGTGACGGGGCGGTCGGTGGGCCAGTAGATGCGTCCCTGCCAGTGTAGGCGCGTACCAGTGTTCGGAATGTCCAGATGACCGGCGAAGGGATCGCCCGTCATCTGGACGGCCACAGCGTTCGCACCATCATACACAGTCAGGTGCAGGCCGGTCTGAGCCGCGACGTCCTCTGGCTTCAATCGCAGCTCGCGAAACCGCAGCCGATTCTCCGGCGTGAAAATATCATCGGTGACCTCAGTGTGCGGGTAGAGCGTGCGTAGGTGTCTGGTCAGCGTCACCTGCGTGGGTCCGAGTATCAGGGCGAGTGGGAAGGTCACCGGCTGGTGCAGCGGCAGGAAATGTGCAGGGTCTGGCACGTCCTGGAGCCGTCGGTCGGGATAGTTGAAGCGGAACAGATCATAGAAGAAGGTCATGGAGCTGTCCCTGCCCAGCAAGAACGCGGTGCTCCCCGGCGGTAGCCGCTCGATGCGACGCGCAAGCGCCGACTCAGTGTCCAGGAACGGCGCATTCGCAAAGGCGACGAAATAGGTCTGCCAGTTGACCCATCCCGCGCTCGCGACGAGCACCGCCACGAGAACGGCCGCGATGGCGGTCCGCGCTCGGCTCCCCGCTCCGGCGCGCAGCAGCTTATCAAGCGGGAGCGCGGCCAGCAGCGCCATGGCCGGCAGGATGCCCACCAGCCGCACGATCGCTGGCGCATCGATGGTGGCGACGCCCCCGGCCACAGCGGTAGCGAACCACCAGTACAAGACGAAACTTTCTCGCACCCGCCGCCACCAAGGGATCGACATCGCTATGCCGATCACGAACAAGGTGGCGGTGACGTCGTCGAGCATCCCGCCGCCACGGTAGCCCAGCTCGCGATACGTTCCATCGGGCAATACGCCGAAGCCGAGCCACGTCAGCCAGATCTGCCGCCAGAGTATTGTCGCCGCCGCGCCAGCGCCGCTGGCGCGCCACGCGTCGAGCACCTGACCCATCGTCTGGCGGTTGCGCGCGATGATCGTCCACTGCTCCCAGGTGGCTCCGAAGGTGAAGTGATCCGTTATGTAGTGCAACCACGGATACGCCACGGCGAGGAATCCTGCCGCGGTGATGACCGCACCCCGCCAGTGGGCACCCAGTGACCGCGGGGCGAGCACGACGCTCAAGCCCAGCCAACCGAGCCACAGGAGCGGCACCAGGTCTCCCGCGTTGTAGGTCAATACGCACAGACCGAGCCCGACGCCTGCTCACCAGTAACTGGCTGCGCGGCCCGTGTTGACACCGCGCCACCACCAGAAGAACGCGAAGGTCTCGTAGAACATCAGCTGAGCGTGACAGATACCGAGACGGCTGAAGTCGATCGCCGTTCTGCACATCGCGAACAGGAGCGTAGCAAGCACGGCCATGCGTGGGGTGAACAACTCGCGAGCCAGGAGGTAGGTCGCGCCGATCGCCAGTGTCCCCATCAGAGCTGAGGACATGCGCAAGCTGGTCGTGGTCAGGCCGAAGAACGGGCCGAACAGCCCTTGCAGCGAAATGCCGACCCAGGGCCAGCCGTTCCATCCCATGGTGAAGAAGTTGGGGATCCCCGACTGGTAGGTACGCACTAGTGACCACCCCACCCGCGCCTCGTCTGCGAAATAGAAGCGCGGGATGGAATCCAGCCAGATCACCCGTGCAGTGGCGCCGAGCAAGACCATGGCGAGGACAGCTGCCACCTCCCGCCGGGACCACGGTGGCGTGGCCCGACCCGGAGGCGAGACCACCCAGCCGCGCAGGGCTACCCCGCCAAGCAGAAATCCCATCATCCACAGGACAAGGGAGACGACCGGCATTTGGTTCCCCGAAGAGAGGAACGTCGAGGCGGCAACCGCACACGCCGCAGCCGTGCCCCACCATAGACGCCGGACCCTCCACGTCACCTGGCCCGGGGGGATCCCAAGCGCATCGGGATTCGACGGCAGACCCCAGCCGGCGAGGGAGGCAACGACCGCTGCGCTGATGAGCAACACCCAGCCAGTGAGGGCATCCGGGTTCTGGTGGACGCGCAACTGCGCCACCAGTGCTACGGTAACCGCCGACACGATCAGGCCCTGTTGCAAGAAAGAGGGACGTGTAGGGACCATACGCAGCGCGAGTGCGGGTATCATAACTAGTTTGTGATTGCACGGTCGTCGACCCCGTCACACACGGCCGCCCTGACCCTGCCGCCCGCCTTGGTGGTGCTACTCCGCCCCCGGTTCATCTTCGGTGGTCAGAGCGGGCGGGCACGGACGTCCGCCCACTGCGGTGAGGAAGCCGAGGCTCCCTCCTCCTGACTGCCGCACCGGGCGCGGCTCTCAACCGATGCGCTCCCGGATCTGGCGGTCCATGTCTTCCTGGAACTTCTCGAAGTCCGCGTCCGCGAGCAGAGTGTACAGGGTGTCGATGGGAAGGCGCTTGGTGAGCGCCGAGCTGAGATCGGGGAGCTTATTCTTGCGTAGCTCCTGCCACTCGGTTGCCGTCGGCGCGTAGAACAGATCGCCGAATCCCGCCTGGTCGAAACGCTTGTAGAGCTGATCGCCGTCGCGCAGATTCTGGTACTCCTTGGTTGACCGCAGCTCGGTCATGAATTGAACCAGTTCGGGCTCGACGTGATAAAGCCGTGCGATGCGCTCTTTACCGACTGTGCGCAGCACGTCATCCGCAATCCCCAAATTATCCTCGTATGAGGTTTCCAGCTGGCTTCGAACCTCGGCGGCCGGGATCTCTTTTTGAGTCATGTAGCCCCGAATGGCGTCGCACGGTGCGGTGAAGGCGTCGCATCCCGCTACGCGGACGAAGGTCTGCCAGTCACGGATGCTCGCGACGATGAGCAGGGTTTTGATGCCCGCCTCGCGCCGCAGGCGCCGGAGGGCGCGCTGCGCTTCGAGGTCCACGTGCTCGCCAAGTGACGAGGCCTTGAGCCCTTGGTTGATGCGCCCCATGAAGATGTTGGTGAGCGTGACGTCGGCGAGGAGCCCGGCAGCGACTGCCTGGCGCGCGGAGAAGGTCGAGGTGAAGTTGACCGGGATGCCTTCGCGTTCGAGATCCCGCGCGATCAGAAAACAGTGCGGTGTCTGCGGCGTGAACGGTACCTTGACGACGCCGGACGGCACCATGCGGCGCAGGTAGCGGCCGACGCGCTTGGCGGCCTCCGCATTGCGACTCAGGTTCATGTGCAGCTGCAGGCTCACCTGCCAGCTGCGTCCGGCGCCGAAGGCCCGTGTCATGTCGTTGCCGATGCGGCCGCAGATGACGGCGTAGATCAACGGGATGAGCTCGTCATCCGTGAGGCCGGGCTGGAGCGAACGTAAGCGGCGTGCCCAGGCCGCGGCATCGCCTGCGTCGAGATAACGCGCCATGACCTTGTGCACCAAGGGCTGATTGGCGGTGTTGCCGTCGACCTCGCTGAAGATCGCGCCGCCATCGGTGGAAACCAGCGCGTCCGCCTCCTTTGTGTCCGCGGTGTCGGCGTAGATGTGGACCGTCCCGGCCTTGCCCACCGCGGCCAGCAACGGAGATGACGACAGCTTGCGCCGGCCGCTTTCCCCCGGCGGCTGGCCGAATGAGATTACGGCCGCGTCAAGAGTGCTCGCCGATGACTGTCCCTGCCCATCCATAGTTCTGCTCCTCTCCGTCGTCGGGTTCTTGTTATCTGAGTGCTCGCTGCATGGCTCAAGGGTAAGCCCACCGAGGTTCTGAGGCAATCACAGGCCCACTCCTCAGTAGGGCGGGGCGAACTTGATCCCGCTGGCGCTCACGATGTCCATGATCCGCAGAAACAGATCCTCGCGGATGGTGGCGTACTCCTGGAAATTGGCGGTCAAAATGTCGGTGGAAACTTCGACCTGGAAGGCCGGACCGCCGAAACCTGAAAAGAGAGCGCGCGCGGTTGGCGCATAGACCTTGGGATGCTCGTGCAGCAGCTTCGTCAGCTCTCCAAGCACCCGCCGCATCTGCTCGGCGGTCGTATCGTGGTGCAGCCCGAGCGTCGTGGACAAGCGAATGCGGTCGCGGCGGGCCATATTCTCCAGCTGCATGCTGGCGAATTGCGCATTGGGAATGGAGACGACGGTACGGTCGAGCGTGCGCACGCGTGTGGACCAGAGGGAGATGTCCTCCACCGTGCCCATTTTGTCTCCAAAACGGCAGAGGTCGCCGACCCGCACCGGCTGATCCGCGATCAAGGTGACACCGCCGAAAAAGTTCTTCAGCGTCTCCTGCGCTGCGAGCGCTACGGCCAAGCCGCCGACACCAAAGCCCGCGAGGAGACCAGAGGCGTTGAAGCCGACGTTTTGCAGGAACGCGAGCGCAGCGACTGCGATAAGGAACAATTTGACGGTCCGCCGGCCAAGCGGAAGCATGGCCACCGCCGTTGCCTGGCCGCGCGCGATGAGACGGTCCGCAGCTTTCAAGGTGCCGATATCAATGAGCCGCAACGCCAGCCAGGTCAGGGCGGTGACGACCAGCGCCTTGGCGATGCCGTTGAAAAAGGCTTGCACCGGCAGAGCGAGTTCCAGCAGGAGGGACCCGGAGATGAAAAGCGTGATCCCGATCCCCAGCCGCACGGGTCCGACGATCAGTTGCTCCACCTTGTCCTCGAGTGTGTGGCGCAAGCGCGTCACCAGTGGGCGGACGGCACGCGCGATCAGCGCGGTAATGAGCCACGACGCCAGGACCGCGACGAGGGTCAGCACGCCGAGGCCGATCCATTGCCACAGTTCGATCTCGACAAAAGTGATCTCGAAGAAGGGATCGGGCAGCCACTCGCCGAGCGGACCGTAACCGAACTGGACATAGAGTTGGGGGATCTTGGTGACGGTCAGGGCGGAGACCTTCCAGATGAACGCCTCATCGAGCGGCACGCGTTCGAGAAGAATTGGGATCGGTGCTTTGGCCGTACGGATGGTGCCGACGCGCTCGCGGCGTGGCGGACGACCACCAGTGAGGCTACCCTCCGGCGAATCACTCAGCGACTCGAGGTCGATCCACAAGGTGTGATCAATGACAACCTTCAGGTGACGCGCGAGAACGGGTCCACGGCTGACGCGTTCCCCTGGGCTCAGGCGGCTGAGGTCGAGGTATTCCGACGCCCGTTCGTAATCCCCATCACGGCAGGCCTTGAGGTAACCCGCCATGGCGCTGCGGGGCGTGCCGCGCTCAAACTCGTCGGCCGGACCAGCGGGCTGCGGGGTCGGCTTGGCCACCGTGGGGCTGGCTGGCTGGGCCAGGGATGACGACAGGCTCGTCACATAGACGAAGCCAGCCAGCAGGACTGCGGCGTACCGGATCCCTCCGGTCCGCGCCTGGCGCGACGAGATGGTTGCTTGCCCCAGCATGAGTCTTCCTCCCCTTTCTGCCGTGTTCCGGATAGAGCCTCCGCCTGGAGAGGACAAAGAAAAACCTGGCCGCGCTAGCTACCGAACCGTGACCACCACTCGCCGGTCGCGCGGGCCGTCGAGCTCAACCAGCATGATCGCCTGCCAGGTGCCGAGAACCAGCTTTCCGTCGCGTACCGGGATGGTTTCGCCGGGGCCGAGAATGGCCGCCTTGATGTGGGCGGCGGCATTGTTGTCGACGCGATCGTGCCGCCAGATGCCTTCGGGAACGAGTTTGTCGAGCGCCTCGATGATGTCTTCGCAGACGTTCGGGTCGTCGTTTTCGTTGATGATCACGGCCGCCGTGGCATGGGTGACGTACACCGAGCAGATGCCGTCCGTGGCTTTGGTCTGGTGCACGATGCCGGCCACTTGGGCAGTGATGTCGAGCATCTCGTACTTGCGGTGGCTGCGGATGTGGAATTCGGATTGCATCATTCAGCTTTCAGTCGTCAGCTATCAGCGTTCAGCCCGAAGTGGAACTATAACCATTCCGCGCTGACGGCTGACAGCTGAGCGCTGATGGCTCTCCTCACATCCACGCGCCGCCGTCGACACGGAGGATCTTGCCGGTGACGAAGCTGGCGTCATCGCTGGCGAGATACACGGCGGCTTTGCCGATATCTTCCGGTTGGCCCGGGCGCCCGAGCGGGATGCTGTTCAGCAGCGCATCGCCGTGAAATTTTATCATGCGTTCGCCCATGTCCGTGGCGATGACTCCCGGCGCGATGCAGTTCACCCGCACGCCGGCAGGGGCGCACTCTTTCGCCAGGGACTTGGTCAACGCGTTCACGCCCGCTTTGGAGACGTAATACGGCGCGCCCATCGGCCCGCACATGTCGGCGCCGATGGAGGAGATGAGGATGACGTTGCCGCTGCGGCGCTGCACCAGCTGGCCCACGGTGGCCCGGCAGGTATAGAAGACGCCGTGCAGGTTGATGTTGATGACCTTGTGCCAGTGGTCGACGTCGAGATCCCACAGCGGCGCCACGCGTGACGCAATGCCCGAGTTGGCGACGATGATGTCGAGATGGCCGAAGTGCGCCAGCGCCGTATCGACCATGCGCTGCACGGCCGGCCACTCGCCGACGTCGGCCTGCAGCGCCAGGGCGCTGCTGCCGAGCGCCTCGATCGCACGCACGGTGTCGGCGGCGGCCGCGGCGTCACGCCGGTAATTCACCGCGATATGCGCCCCTTCCCGCGCCAGCTCCAGGGCGATACCGCGGCCGATGCCGCGCGAAGCCCCGGTGATGAGCGCAATCTTGCCATCGAGTTTTCCCATTCCGTTCACCTCATACGGCTGATCGCTGACCGCTGATGGCTGAGTGCTGCATCATTTCGGGTGCTCGATCAGTTGCAGCAGGACGCCGTGGGTATGCTTGGGACTGATGAAACAGACCTTGGTGCCCTCGTGGAGCGATTGGATCCTTGCCGTGATCCCCTTCTTGGCGAGGTGCGCTACGGCGTCAGCCAGGGACTCGACTTCCAGCGAAACCGCGTACATGCCTTCGCCGCGTTCGGAGAGGAACTGCATGCCGGGGTTCGCTGCGCTGGTTGGCTGGAACAGCTCCAGGGCCGCATCCCCGATGGACAGAAAGGCCCAGCGCATGTTCAATTGCGGCGTGACCCCGCTCCGTTCCACCGGAAACGCGAAGTTGGCGGTAAACGTCTTCACCGCGGCATCGAGGTCCTTCACCACAATCGCCACATGATCGATCTTCTTGGCTAGCGGCATTGGTCTTCTCTCGTTTCTGGTCTCTGGTCCCGAGCTGAATGCTGAAGGCTGACAGCTGACCGCTTCTTCAGTCCATCGGTTGCGCGTACTCCACCAACACGCCGTGATTGGCGCGGGGGTGGAGAAAGCAGATCATGCCCGCCAAGCCTTTGCGCGGCGTCTGGTCGATGAGATCGATGCCTTTGGCCTTGGTTGCGGCGAGCTCGGCGGCGACATCGTCGGTTTCGAAGCAGATGTGATGCAGACCTTCGCCGCGGCGCTGCAGGAATTTGGCGATACCGCCGTTGAGGTTGATCGGTTCCAGCAGCTCGATTTCGCTGTTGCCGATGGTGAGCAGGGCGGCTTTCACGCCCTGATCCTCGACCACGGCGGTCTTGTGCACCGGCAGGCCGAGGGTGTCGCGGTAGAAGGCGTAGGCCTCTTCGAGATTGCGAACGACGATGCCGACGTGATGGATCTTGCGGAGCATGGCGGGTCCTCTTACGTGTGAAGTCCGCCATCGTCTTAGTCGATCGGGCGCACTTCGACAAGACGAAGCGCGTTCACGTGGCGGGGGGCTCTTCCTCCAGCCACCAGCGGCCCAGGTCGATCTCGAGCGCCTCGAAGGGTGTGATGCGGGCCGACTCGGCACCGCCGTGTGCGCCGAATTCGCCGGAGGCGTGCGTGTCGGAGGCGTGCGTTGACACGGCGGTGGGATTTGCTTACTGTCTGCACAGCTTACCTACGCAGTTCTTGCGGGCGTAATTCAGCGGTAGAATGCCAGCTTCCCAAGCTGGACGTCGCCGGTTCGACCCCGGTCGCCCGCTCTTTGTCTAACGCTCTGAATTGACACGACTTTCCGCACCACGCGGCGCGCACGGCCCACCGGCCTGACCGAGGGGGTTCCCGGTAGGTTCCCGTTTTCGCCTTCTTCTCGCCCTGCGATCAGCGCATCGAGTTGCTCCGCAACTGCGGTGATTCCGCCGTAGTGCGCCTCGATCATTTCGAGACTCGTACCCGTCTGCCGCGCCACGAAGAGCGGCGAGACGCCGAGCGCAAGTAAGTACGTAATGTACGTGTGCCGCGTGTTGTAGAAGGGGCGCAGGCGGATGCCTGGCGTGTCCGTCACTCAAAAAGGGGGTGGCGGCTCAGGAACTCTGCGACGCGTGCCGGTTTATTGATCCTGTCTGGACACTCCCGGTATGTTTACCACGAGCGGGATTCCACGTGAGCCCATTCCGACAGGAGTAGCACTGCGCACCAAAGGGGCAGCCGCCACTCGGTGCCGCGTACGGTTCTGTCTTCCTGCCTACCGTCAGAGGCATCCCTGGGCGCCAGGCTTGGGGCAACTCCTTCCCCTCGGCCATGCGTACGTTCACCACCACCCCTCC
>DASVHW010000171.1 GCA_036382395.1 Candidatus Binatia bacterium
GCGCAGGCTCATCGCATTTCTGAATCTCACCTCTCCTTCCATCTGATTGCCGGAGGGTTGTTGAAGCACGTCCCGGTCACGTGATCATTGCTGCCCTACACATCGCTGTTACAGAGGTGTATCTCTTGGAGAAGGCCAGGCTGTCGCTTGCCAGCGAGCCTGGCCCCGTGGTGAGGAACCGAGCATGCGTTACCAAGGCACCGTCTATCGGCCCCCGAGCGAAGCGGGTTCACTGATCATCCAAACGACCCTGGCATGCCCGCACAACCAGTGCGCCTTCTGCGGCATGTACAGAGGACGCAAGTTTCACGTACGTCCGATGGAGGAGGTCATCGAGGATCTGAATGTCGCGCTCCAGGCCTACGGACCGTACGGCGTGGAGACCATCTTCCTGGCCGATGGCAATTCGGCTGTGCTGCCCACTGAGAAGCTGGTCACCATCGGGGCAGCGGCCAGGGCCCGTTTTCCGAATTTGCAGCGGATCACGACCTACGGGTCGGCGAAGTTTCTCGTCAAGAAGAGCCTTGAAGAGTGGCGACGCATAGGCGCAGCGGGCATCACCCGCATCCACTCGGGTCTGGAGTCGGGCGATGCGGCAACGTTACGCGACATCAACAAGGGAGTGACGCCGGAACAAGCAGTGGAAGCGTACCGGCACGTCATGAGCGCGGGCATCGAACTCTCGGTCTACGTCATGGTCGGCGTGGCCGGCATCGAGCGCTGGCGCGCGCATGCTCTGGGCAGCGCCGACGTGCTCACGCAGGCACCGCCGACCTTCATTCGGCTGCGGACCTTCGTGCCGCAACCCGGCACACCGTGGCACGACCGCTGGCGGGATGGGGGTCTGACACTATTGTCGGCATACGAAGCGCTCCACGAAACGCGCTTGCTGATCGAGCACCTCAAAGGCCCCACGACGCTGCTCTCGGACCATATATCGAATTTTCTCGACCTGCGCGGCCGCATCCCCGAGGACAAGCCGGCCATGCTGGGAGAGATCGATGAGGCCCTGCAGTGGCCGCTGAAAGCGTTTCGCCCACCGACCGAGCGGCTGGTCGGGCTGGGCTTGTGAGCCGGATGCTAGCGGCGTTCGACCCGAACGGGGATCGCGTTTAGAACCGCATTCCCCGAGAGAGGATCGATCTCCGCGGGGTCGGTGAGATCGTTGATGCTGGCACCTGCGTGCTGGGCAGCGACGCCCAGCCGGATACCCTCCCCGCAGTGTCCGTAGCCGTGCGGGAGCGCGACCACGCCCGGCATCATGTCGTCGGTAATTTCGACCGGAACGTCCACCGCACCAACCCGACTCGTCACTCGCACCCAATCGCCAGGCGCAACCCGGCGCGATGCGGCGTCCGCGGGGTGAAGGGACAACACGCAGCGTCTCGGACCCTTCACCAGGCTCGGGAGGTTGTGCGACCAGCTGTTGACCGTGCGCATCTCTCGCCTGCTGACGAGCACCAGCTCCGGCGGGCTTTCCGCCATGCTCGTCCGCAGACGCGCCATGTCGGCGATGACCTGGCGCGGCGCCAAGTCGATCTTGCGTGCCGAACTACCAGAACGAATCGGAAGCCGATCTGGCAGGCACGGCTGCATGGGCCCCAGGTCGAGGCCGTGTATCGATTGGCGCAACTTCCTCACCGTCAGGCCGTCTCTCCACCAGCGCATTCCGCTGCCGTATGGACCCGCTCGCAGTGCGAGGTCGACCGCGAGGCGCGAAACCCGCTCGCCGCCGACAGCCAGCAGCGCGCGAAGAGCGAGGGCCTTCACCCATCCGGCTCCACCGCGGGCTCGGAACAGCTGGCTTGAGAGCGCCAGGAGGATGTCGGCGTCGTTCTTTGCGCCGGGCGGTAACGCGAACACGGCCGGCGACCATCGGGCAGTGCTCCGCACCGAGAAGAGCTGAAACACCACGTCGAAATGATCGCGTTCGAGCGGTCCCACCGGCGGGAGAATGACGTGCGCATGCCGAGTGGTCTCGTTCAGGTAGAAGTCGATCGATACCATGCAGTCGAGCTTACCGAGTGCATCGCTCAACCGGTGGCCGGCCGGTGACGAGAGCACGGGGTTCCCCGCCAGAGTGACCAGTGCGCGCACCTGACCGTCTCCGGGTGTCTCGATCTCCTCGGCGAGGGTCGCGCTGGGGAGCTCGCCCATGAACTCCGGCGTCCGGCGCGTTCGCGATTGCCAACGGCCCCGGTCGGTCTTCGGCTGCAGGCGCATCACGTCGACCGGTGGATTGGGAAACATCGCGCCGCCAGGACGGTCAAGGTTACCGCTGACGGTGTTGAGGACCTCGATCAGCCAACTCGCCGTGGTCCCGAATGGAACCGCGCACATCCCCATGCGGCCGTAGCAGACGGCGCTCGGGGCATCCGAGAATGCCAGGGCGATGGCGCGGATGGCGTTCGGCGCAATGCCCACCCGGTCCGACACTGCCTCCGGCGTGAAGCAGGCCACGGTCTTCTCCACCGTGTCCAACCCGTCAACGAACGTCCCCAGCTTACCCAGCCGAATGCGCTTCTCGGTAAAGAGGGTGTGGACCAGTGCCGCGAGCAGCAAGGGATCGGTGCCCGGACGGATGAAGTGATGCTCATTCGCAAGCTTCGCCGTCTCGGTACGCCGCGGGTCAACAACGACAATCCTGCCCCCGCGCTGCTGAATTCGCCGCAGGCGCACCGTCATGCCCGGTGCCGTAACCAGGCTACCGTTGGAAACCACGGGATTCGCCCCGATGATCAGCATGTAATTTGTTCGGTCCACGTCCGGGACCGACATGAACAAGCCGCTGCCGTACATCCAGTGGCTGGCAAGCTGCTTCGGAAACTGGTCGAGTGAGTTGGCGCTGAAGCGTTTTCGCGTTCGCAGCGCGGCAACCAGCGCGTCGCCGAAGAGGATCGCGCCCAGGTTGTGGACAACTGGTTCGCCCAGGTAAATGGCGGCCGCGTCATCGCCGTGCTGGCGTTGCACCTTGCGGATCCCCTCGACGGCGTACGCCAAGGCTTCCTCCCAGCTGACGCGCTCCCACCCGGCCGCGGTGCGTCGGAGCGGCTGACGCAGGCGGTCGGGATCCTCGTGGAGATCCTTCAGCGCCCAGGCCTTCGGGCAGATGTAGCCCTGGCTGAGCGGATCGCGCTGGTCGCCGCGGATGTCCACGACACGCTCGTCTTCCACGCGAACCTCGATTCCACAGCAGGCCTCGCAGAGAGTACACGTTCGGTGGACCACCCGTGGCATGAGGATCTTCTCAGTCCGGCGCGCGCTGTTCGTGTCCAGCCCCTAGCGCATGCTCCGCCGCCAGGAACCCGAAGGTCATGGCCGGCCCGATGGTCGCTCCGGCACCGGGGTACGAGCGCCCCATGACCGAGGCTGAGCAATTGCCCGCGGCGTAGAGCCCGGGGATCGGCTCGCCGCCGTGCGTGAGGACACGCGCGTGGACGTCGGTGCGGAAACCGCCCTTGGTTCCGAGGTCGCCGGGAAACAACAGGACAGCGTAAAAGGGAGGCTGCGCCAGTGGGCCGAGATTCGGGTTCTTACCCGGGGTGTCGCCGGGATAGTAGCGGTCTTGCAGGCTGTCCCCACGGTGGAACTCCGGATCCTTGCCGGTGACGGCCGCTCGGTTGAAACGGGACACCGTCTCCGCCAGGCCCGCGGCATCCACACCGATTTTCCGCGCCAGGCCTTCCAGCGTCTCATCCTTGGTGAAGAAGCTGGCTTTCAGATCCGCGCGCACGAACCTGTCCGGCGCGGCGTAGCTCGGCATCAAGGGGCCGCAGGCATACTTCCGCCGGTAGCTGCGATCGAAGATGAGGAACGCGGGGATGGCGGGAGCTTCCGGCGTGTTGGCGGCGTACATGCTCTTGACCACGTCATCGTACGGTGCGGCCTCGTTCATGAACCGCCGGCCGCGTTTGTTCACCACGATGCTCCCGGGCAAGTTCTTCTCGTAGATCACCATCCACGAACGATCTGAGGCAGGGTACGGGGCGAGGAGGGAGGGACACCACCATGACTCGTCCATCAGATCGAGGCTCGCGCCAATGGCTGTACCCAAACCGATGGTGTCCCCGGTATTGGCATCGCAGCCTCCCGTCCATTCACTGCCCACGGGCGGCCGTTGGTAGTGCTGCCGCATGGCGGCATTGCGCTCGAAACCGCCGGCGGCAAGCAGGACACCCTTCCTTGCCTGAACGCGGACCGGTTTGCCTTGCTTTTCGACCGCAGCTCCCACCACGCGACCGCCCTCGGTGATGAGTTCCTTGATCGAGGTGTTGAGCCACACCGGCACCTTGCGATCCATCAGGGAAAGGCGCAGGCGCCCCACGAGAGCGCGGCCAAGCGTCAGGGTGGTGTTGCAAAGACCCTGCCGCCGAGCCCGGAAATTGGTGTAGTACGATAGCAGCCCGCGCAGCATGAACCAGGTGAGCGACGGCCCCCCGGCCAAGAGGGCCTTGGCATCGGCCACTTTGAACGCCACGCGGCCGCCCATGGCCAGCTTCCCGGGCGGCGGGTAGCGCATCGCCCCAAACTCCGCCCCGAGCTGCAGCGCGTCGAAGACCGCCGGTTCGCACGAACGGCCTCCCGGCTTCCCGCCTTCCACTTCAGGGTAATAGTCCGGGTAGTTCGTCACGCACGTGAAACGAACATGCGAGGTTTCCGCCAAGGTCGCCAGCATGCGCGGGGCGGCATCGATGTATGCCCGCAGTCTCTCCTTGGAGACGCTCCCCTTGGTGACGATCTCGAGATACCGCAAGGCCTGATCGGCTGAATCGCTGATACCATGCTGCGCCATCAGGGGATTATTGGGCACCCAGGCAACCCCGCCGGACAAGGCCGTCGAGCCGCCGTAGACAGCGGCTTTTTCGATCACCAGGGTCTCGCCACCCACATCATGGGCACGCAGCGCGGCAGTCATGCCAGCGGCACCGGATCCCACTACCAAAAAGTCTACGGATGCATCCCACAACGCCATGCGCACCTCATGTAGTGCAGTTCGCCCGACAGAGTAGACACGCCCCGTCCAGGCCGCGCTCCAATAGCGCCTAACCCAGCTGGCGGCAATGACAAAGCTCAGGCCTGCCGGGATCCAGGGGAAAAGGGCGCGTCGTAATTCCTCTGCCCCCCTCCCGTGGTAGGATGCACCCGTACGCGTGGAGTGCACAAGGACGTCTACAACACCGGCTTCCACCTGGTGCTCAAGCCGTTTGACATCGAGAGGATGTACCTCTTCCCGAAAGACCTCCAAGTGCTCGATCTCACCGGCGCACGCGAGGAGGCGGCGCGGGGCGGCCGCAATTGAAGCCGAAGGCGTGGCCGAGGCCAAAGGCATCACCGAGATGAACAAGGCGCTGGTGGGAAGCGGCGGCGAGGTGATGGTCAAACTCAAGCTGGCCGAAGCCTTGGAGGGCAAGCGCATCCTGCTCTTGCCGTTGTCGGGCACGGGCATGGATATCAAGACCACCAACATCAACCAGCTGCTGGAAACCTACGGCGTCAGGAGCCTGTCACAGCAGGGCGGCGAGGCGAAGAAGTAGCCCGCTGGCCGCGCAGGTCAGCAACAATGTCCCGGAAGTTGCCGGGGTCGGGGTGGCGGTTGTTCACCAGGCTCACGGCGTCGGCGATCCCCGCCAGGCGCTCGAGGAGCGCGGACGCAACCTCGTGACGGGGCCGCATCACCGCAATTGCCTCCATCATTTCGTCGGTGATGAGCTCGCTCATCTCGGCCCACCGCCCCTGCTTCGAGAGCCGGTTGAGTTCGGGGTGGAGATCATCCCAACCGTGGCACTCGAGCACCGACTTGTACGCGGGCGTCGAGCCGTAAAACGCAAGCTGCTCCTGCAGCGAGGCGCGGGCCGACTCGTACTCCTGCTCGGTCGTCCACGTCACCACCATGGTCACGCAGACAATCTCGAAGTCGTCGCGGGGGCGTCCCGAGCGCGCCAGGCCGCGTTCGAGCGCGGGGATCGCGATCCGTTCGAGTGACGTGCGGGTGTTGAACGGGTGGGCGAGGAAGCCGTTCGCCACCTCACCCGCCAACTCGATCATGCGGGGACCGAAGCCGCCGAGGAAGATCCGCGGGGACCCATATGGGTTCGGACCGGGGTTGAACGCCGGGATCATGATGGTGTGCCGGTAGAACTCGCCGCTGAAGTCGAGCTTCGAGTGTCCCTCCCATGCGTCCCAGATCGCCCTGATCGCGAGGACCATTTCGCGCATCCGCGCCACCGGCTTCGACCACGTTTCGCTGAAGCGGTGCTCGATATGGGGACGGACCTGGGAGCCAAGGCCGAGCACGAACCGCCCGCCGGTAATCACCTGCAAATCGTAGCCGATGTTGGCGAGCACCATCGGGTTCCGGGCGAAGGCGATGGCGACAGCCGTGCCAAGCTGTAAGCGCCGGGTCGTGCCCGCGGCGATGGCGAGCGGGAGGAAAGGGTCGTGCTTCGACTCGAACGAGAAGCCGCCATCGTAACCGATCTCCTCGAGCTCGCGGAAGACGCGTCCCGCGTTCCGCGGGTCGTCGGTCGGCACCGTTATGTAAATGCGCACCTCGGACTCCCTTCGAAGGATGGGACCGCTGGTCGGATAAAAGGGTGAGTGAAGGGGCTTGAACCCTCAACCCCTGGAGCCACAGTCCAGTGCTCTGCCAGTTGAGCTACACCCACCGTCCGAGGTGAACCCTGGGCAACGCCAGGATACCCTGCTGCGACGAGTCATTCGGCGCTCGTCAGCCTGCGCTACGCCATACGTGATCAATCCCGGCGGTGCAAGAGGAACGACGTCGGAACATGTCCCGCCCCCAGACAAACGGCATCGGGTCAACCCGCGAATGGATTAGTCGGAAGCCGTCGCGCCCGCGCTCGCAGACATGAACGGAACGTCGCCACGCGCTTCGGAGTGGCACACATGACGCAGGCCGGGCGCCGCCCTTTGTTGAAACGCTGCGTCCGACGCGATACATAACCGACAGGATTCATCGTGGAGAGACGCGCGTAAATGGCCACGGTCATCACTTCGGAATGCATCAACTGCGGGGCCTGCGAACCAGAATGCCCGAACACGGCGATTTATCAGGGCGGTGTCGAGTGGGAGCTGAACGGGGTCATGCATCCGTCCATCGCCCAGGACATCTTCTACATCGTCCCCGAGAAGTGCACCGAGTGCGTCGGCTTCCATGATCAAGAAGCCTGTGCGGCGGTGTGCCCGGTCGATTGCTGCGTTCCCGATCCCGACAACCCCGAGGCCGAGGGCGTGCTGATCGCACGAGCCCACACGCTGCATCCCAGCGAGACCTTCCCGCAGAAATTTCCATCGCGTTTCCGGAAAGCGGGTGCCGCGCCGAGCCCCGTGGAGGAAACCACCGCCGCACCGACACCCCCTCCCCGGCCGATCCCCTCACCTCCGCCCAAGCCGGCGGCCCCAGCTGCGGCGGCGCCGAAGCCTGCTGCCGCCGAAGCCGCGCCCCCCGCACCCGCTGCGGCCAAAGCTGCTACAGCTGCGCCCGTGGCACCAGCCGCTGAAGCGACTGCACCGCCGCCCACAGCCAAAGCCGCTGCCCCGGCCGCAGGCGCGGAGAAGAAACCGGCTGCGCCGCAACCCAGTGTCGCACCGGCGCGGGAAAAGAAGGAGAAGGTCTTCTCCGGCGAGCTGGCGGGCAGTTACGATGACGCGGTGGCGCAGCTCGGATCGGCGCGGCGAGACCTACCCCAATCCCTCAAGACTCGGGCGGCGCTGGCCCAGCCGCTTTTGGGCGCTTTGCCGGACTCACGGAAGAAGGCCATAGAGAACACCGTGGGCGACCGTCGGTACTTCACCGCGGCGCGCGCCACCGGGCTGAACATTCTACAGGATATCGTGCTGTATCCTCTGATCCTGGCCGCCGCCGGGGCTTTGATCTCGAACCGGGCGGCCTTCCGCAGTCAACTGGACAGCTGGGTTGCGCTCGGCATCGGCATCGCCGTTCTGGAATCCCTGATGCGGCTGCGTGGGCTATTGCACGCAGCACCGACGTACTGTGGCACCTGGTATGCGGCGCCCCTCGCCGTGCTGATTGGGCCGCTGATCCGCGAGCTGACGCCAGTCGCGACGCACGGAACGATCGCGGTCGACGGCTTTCACGGCGAGGAATTCACGGACAAGTTGGAACGCGAGCGCCGCTACGGCGACGTCTACTCACTGCAGGAACAAGGCAACGGGTTTCTGCTGCGTGTCGAATTTCCGCGGCAGGTCCCGCAGTCCGCTTTGAAGGACCAACTTGGAATTCCGGATGAAATGCCCGATTACGACTACGATCTTTCCTTCCGCAACGGAGTCTTTGTGGTGAAGGGACGAGTGGTGGACAAGAATCTCCGAAAACTGGCCGCCGTCTCCCCCGCATTTCCGCCCGACTTCACCACCAACGTAGAGCTGCCCAAGCCGGTCAAGGCGTTCAAGCACCGCCTGCATGACAAGACGCTTGAGGTGGTCCTCCTCAGGTCGTAGCGCATGAGCAGCGCAATCCTGGGCTTCGGGCACCATCTCCCGGCCGAGGTGGATCGGGTTGGTGTGCGTCGGCCCATCGCCATCGAGGCAGTCGGTCCGTCCACGCTGGCCGTGAGCGCGGCGACGCAAGCGCTCGAGCGCGCGCAACTGACGGCGGCGGCGGTGGACTTCATCATCTTCGCCACCATGACCCCGGACGTGACCTTTCCCGGAGCCGGCTGCTTCTTCCAGCACCAAATGGGGTGCGGCACAATAGGCGCCCTGGACGTACGGGCCCAGTGCGCCGGCTTTCTCTTCGCCCTCGCCATCGCCGATCAGTTTGTGCGGGCGGGCGTCTACGGGAGCGTGCTCGTCGCCGGGGCCGAAGTACATTCCTCCGGTCTGGACTACTCCGGGCACGGCGCCCCGATCGCCCGGCTGTTTGGCGATGGCGCGGGTGCCGCCCTGGTGGGAAAGGGCGCCGGCAGGAGCAGGATCCGCAACGTCGTGGTCCACACCGATGGCCGGCACCATGACCGCTTCTGGTGTGAATACCCCGCGAGCCGGCAGCATCCCGTGCGCATGACGGTCGACAATTTCCGCCAGGGGAAACATTTTCCCGCCATCGACGTCGACGCCGTGCGGCGCTTCGGAGTCGAATCGCTCCCCGCGGTGATTCACGAGTCGCTACACGCCGCGGACACCAAGATCGAGCAGGTGGATCGCTTCATCATCAGCCACCTGCTGCCGGAGGTCTCTGAGTCTGCCGGGAAGACGCTCGGCATCTCGCCGGCGCGCCTGACCATCCCGGCGGCACGGCACGGGCATCTCACGGCCGCAGCACTGCCGGTCGCCTTGAGCGAAGACGTCGCCAGCGGTCAACTCGGTCCGGGCGCCACCGTGTGCTTGGCGGCATCCGGCGCCGGCTACGCCTGGGGCGCGGCGGTGGTGACGCTGTAGGAGGACGTGGTGCGGAATTCGCGCATACTCGCAGTCGGGCACCATCTGCCGGCACGCGTGGTAACCAACGCCGACCTGACGGCGGTGATGGACACCACCGACGCATGGATCCAGCAGCGTACCGGCATCCGCGAGCGGCACTACAGCGAAGGGTCGACCGGCGCCGCAGACATGGGCGCCGAGGCCGCCCGGCAAGCCCTGCAGCGTGCCGGGCTCGCGGCCCAAGACATCGACTGCATCATTTTCGCCACCCTGAGCCCCGACGTCGACATGCCGGCCTCGGCCTGCCTGCTGCAGCACCGCCTGGGCATCGGCGGCATGCCGGCGTTCGATGTGCGCAACCAATGCTCCGGATTCCTCTACGGGCTCGCCATCGCCGATAAGTTCATCAAGACCGGCACGTACGATCACGTGCTCCTCGTCGGTGCGGAAGTGCACTCCACCGGCATAGATCTGACCACGCGCGGACGTGAGGTTGCCGTCATCTTCGGCGACGGCGCGGGCGCGGTCGTCCTCGGCCCGGAAACAAACGCCCAGCGCGGTATCCTGTCAACGCACCTGCATGCCGAAGGGCGGTTCGCGGACAAACTGTGGCTGGAATGCCCTGCCAGCCGGCTGCGGCCGCGGTTGACCGAAGAGATGATCACCGGGGCCGAGGCGCGTATGTTTCCTAAAATGGAAGGACGCTACGTCTTCCGGCATGCGGTGACCCGGTTCCCGGAAGTGATTCGCGAGGCGCTCGACGCCCACGGGCTTTCGCCGCAAGACCTCTCGCTGCTCATCCCGCACCAGGCCAACCTGCGGATCAGCCAGCTGGTGGCCATGGGGCTGGAGCTGCCCGAGGATAAGGTCTTCAACAACATCGATCGCTACGGGAACACCACGGCTGGATCGATTCCCATCGCCCTCTACGAAGCACTCGAAGCCGGACGCGTCCACGATGGCGATCTGGTCTGTCTGGCGGCCTTCGGCGCCGGCTTCACGTGGGCTTCGGCACTCATTCGCTGGTAGAAATGCTCCTCTCTCCGATGACCGCTGCCGATCTCGACGAGGTGCTGGAGATCGAACGGCGCTCGTTTCCCGAACCCTGGAGCCGCGGCTTGTTTCTCCATGAGCTCAAGGTGCCGTTCTCCAGGACCATTCTGGCGCGAGCCGACGATGAGCCGCACGAGTTGCTCGGATACATCTGCCGCTGGCTGGTTGGAGACGAGATCCAGATCCTGAACATTGCAGTCCATCCGGAGCGGCGGCAGCATGGAATCGGCCGCGCCTTGGTGGCGCTGGTGTTGCAGGAGGCGGAGACGCAAGGCACCAACACCGTCACTCTCGAAGTGCGGCGCGGGAACACGGCGGCACTCGTCCTGTACCAGTCGTTCGGCTTCACGGAAAGCGGTGTGCGCCGGAACTACTACGGGCGCGGAGAAGACGCCATCATCATGAGTTGGACGCGCCACGACGACGCGGCAAGCGCCTCGGCAGAACACTGACCGTTCGCCGATGCGTGCCCTGATCGCGTTCGACTTGGACGGCGTCATCTACAGCTCGGAACCGTTCCTGGGCGAGGCCTACCGCGAGGCCATCGCCAATGTGAACGCGCAACGTCCCAACGCCTTCCCCCGCGTGCCCAGCACGCGCGAGATCCTCGACCATGTCGGCTGGCCGGTGCCGGTCATTCTGGCCAGGCTGTTTCCCAACATCGACCGCGCCGCCGTGGACCTGCTTTACGCCGAAACCCTCACAGTCATCTGCGCCAAGGTCGCGCGCGGTGAGGGGATCCTCTTCTCCGGCGTCGCTGAAACGCTGGCGCGCCTGCAAGCGTCAGGCTTCCTGCTCGCCGTGGCTTCCAACGGCAGACGGCGGTACGTCGAAACGGTACTGTCGAGCAACGGGATCGCCCGCCACTTCACCGATTTGATCACGGTCGAGAGCGGCGCAATTGCCGACAAAGCGCAGATTCTTCACGCCTACGTCGAGCGTCACGGCCTGACGCCGCAACAGATCGTCATGGTCGGTGACCGGGCCAGCGATGTCGAGGCCGCCGCTGCCGTCGGTTGTCATTTCATCGGCTGCGACTACGGACATGGCTACCGCAGCGAGATCGAAGGTGCGGGACCGGTGGTGTCCACGTTCGGCGAGCTGCCCGACGTCATTGCAGCGATCTTGGGAGCTGGAAGAAGGCACCTATAACAACTGACGAAGCGTCTCGTTCACGGACTCTCGATGCTTGAACACCTCGGCTACATCGGGGTCCAAAACGACCACGTTCGTTCCCTCCGCGTACCGCTTGGCATACTTGCCGCGAGCGCCGACAGATCACAGGCGCTCAGCGCCTTCGAGTTTCCCGACATCGTGATCGAAGGTTCCAAGGGGAAGATGGCCCGCCTTCCGGGCGATCTCCAGAACCAGGCAATCAGAAAAGCCAAGGGACGGTTTGTGCCGAAAGTGCGCCAGCGCCGCCGTGACCACGTCCGGATCCTGGAGCGTGAGACTGCGGTGATTCAGAAGCATGTCGACAGCGGTGGCGCGCCGCTCGGCGTCCAGTTCGTAAACCGACTCCAGGACCCACAGAGTCTCGGCCAGAACCAGATGCGATACCCAAGCCCCCCGTGTCACGAACGACTCCGCCGCCGTCACCTGCTTTGGATCGTCTCGGGTGATCAGGCGCACCAGGATGTTGGTATCAACCGCGCGCATGCCTCTTCCGCGCGTGCCGCCGGATTCCCTCTTTCAGCTCAGCTAGGCTTCGCCGTTTCGGAGTCTCCGCGAACAGCTGCCGATGAATCTCCTCGGAACTGTATCGACCCGCTCTCCGGACCACGATCCTTTCCCCGTCCTGGTCCCACTCCAGAACGGAACCGGGGCCAAGCCCCAGCTTCCGCCTCACCTCCGCTGGAACCGAAATCTGCCCCTGTGCGGTCACCTTCGACTGTGCGAGCACCATGCATTCCCTGTCGCACATTACCGCAGTAATGACAACCCCTCCTCAACGCACCTGTGCGGCCCACATCGCAGCGCACCTTGCTCTTCACGCGACACTGGGCCGCACTTCGATGTATCCTCATCTGACCCACTCGCGTCATGGGGCGAGTAACGTCCCCAGTTTGTCGAGGACTTCCGACACCGTGGCGCGCGACAGCTTGCACTCATGCGTAGCTTTGCGTGCGGCCCAATCCAGATTCTTGACGTGGTCCGACAGCACAACGCCGGACACCTTCAATCCCGACGAAATTGCCACCTCAAACGGATAGCCCTTGGCTCGACTGGTGATGGGGCACAAAAGCGCCAGCCCCACCTTCCTATTGTAGGCCGCTGGCGACACGACGAGGGCCGGCCGACGCCCCGCTTGCTCGTGTCCAGCCTGCGGGTT
>DASVHW010000172.1 GCA_036382395.1 Candidatus Binatia bacterium
CCTCCGTGGTCGGTCCAACTCCTGTTGGCTCGACCGATTGTCTGGAAGGACCGGGCGAAAAGTAAGCCGGTTTTGGCGGCGCGAAAGCGTCAATTGTGAGTCCGCGGCCATTCAGTTATAATCACTGGCATCGTCGGCAGAAACTGTTAGAGTGCGGTAGAGAAAGGTATCACTGTACATGGGCACCCGGAAGCAAAGGCTGCGTACCATCGTTCTCGTCTTCGGCGTGACAGTCGTCTTGTGGTTCGGTGGGCGTCTCGTCGGCCGCGTCTCGGCAGTAGCCAAGGAGACCTACGAGAACATTGAAGTCTTCACCAACGTTCTGGCTCTAGTTCAAAAGAATTACGTGGATCCGGTAACGACCAAGCAGCTCATCGATGGTGCCATCACCGGAATGCTGGCCGCACTCGACCCTCACAGCGGCTACCTGCCTCCGGATTTGTACAAGGAGTTGCAGGTTGATACGCGCGGCAGCTTTGGCGGCTTGGGTATCGAAATCACCACCCGGAACAACGTGCTCACCGTTGTCTCCCCGATCGAAGACACGCCCGCTTATCGGGCCGGCATCAAGCCAGGTGATCAGATCATCAAGATTCAGGATGAGTACACGAAGGACATGCCGCTGGTCGAGGCGGTAAAGAAAATGCGCGGCCCGCAGGGGAGCAAGATCCGTCTCACCTTGCGGCGCGAAGGCCTGGCGCACTTCATCGAGCACACTCTTACCCGCGAGGTGATTCGGATTCAGAGCGTCAAGTCACACATGTTGGAGAAGGGGTACGCCTACCTGCGCGTCACGCAGTTCCAAGAACGGACGGATGACGATCTGCAGCATGCCCTTTCGAACCTCGAGCAGGAGAACGGTGCGCCGATTGCCGGGATGGTTCTCGACCTCCGGAACAACCCCGGTGGCCTGCTCACGCAGGCCGTCAAGGTATCGGACGAGTTCGTAGACTCCGGTCTGGTCGTCTACACCGATGGCCGGCTGGAAAGCCAAAAGCAGAAGTACTTTGCCCATAGGGCAGGCAGCCACACCGACTTCCCGATGATCGTTTTGGTCAACGGCGGCAGCGCCAGCGCCTCGGAAATCGTCGCCGGGTGTTTGCAGGACCACAAGCGCGCGCTCATCCTCGGCACGCAAACGTTCGGCAAGGGATCGGTTCAGACGATTTTGCCGCTGGATGAAACTGCGGCAATCCGATTGACGACGGCGAGGTACTACACACCAAACGGACGCTCAATTCAGGCCACCGGCATCACGCCGGACGTCGTGGTCGAAAACAACGTCGTGCAGGCCAAGGCCGAAGGTGGCCCAAGCTTCCCGACCATTCGCGAAGAAAACCTGCCTCGTCACTTCGGACACAAGGACAAAGGCGCTCCTGGTTCTACGGAACCGAAACAGATCGAGGAAGAATCCGCGGAGACGCTGTCCCTACACGAAGGCGAGCTGGGCAAGGATCCGCAACTGGACCGCGCTCTCGATCTGTTGAAAAGCTGGAACGTGTTCAAGACAGTCATAGCGCAGAACGCGCCATGACCCACGGACGCCGATGGCTGTGAGGTCCGGCTGCGCCTGATCCACAGCCGTCTTTCGGCGCACAGGTAGCGACGCTGCCTCAGGCCTGGCAGCGCCTCGTTCTATGGCCAGAATTCTCGGCTTTTTCCTCAACTGCGGCCTCGGCGTGCTCATATTCCTGAGTGTGTCCGCGCTGCAGCAGGGTCCGGAAGCACCCGTTGCGGTTCCTCCTCAGTTGCATTCGGACTGGGCGGCTGATTTTCCCGAGCGGATCGATCGAGTAACGGCTGCGCTGTCCCAGGTGGCGCTGCCGTTCCCCACCCCGACCATGGCTGCACGAGGCGCCGGCGCGGTCCGCTGGTTTCACCGGCGCTACGAAATCACCCTGCCGAAGCCCGAGGGGTCCGGTCAAATCGCGCAGTGGTTCGATCCGGCCCGTACCGCCGCTCCGGGGGTCACGCTGAACGTCAGTGAGGAAACCGACGGAGCCACTGTGCAGGTTGGCGTGGACGGGCTATTGACCCATACCGTCGCACTCCATTGGCTCCCGCACCGCCCCCGCGCTGTGATTATCATCGGCGACCTCGGGAGCGACTTGCTGATCGCACGCGCATTGGCCGGAATCGATGCGCCGGTAACGTTCGCCATCAAGCCGTTCCAGCCGTTTTCAAAAGAGGTAGCCGAACTGGCAACGCTGTTTCACCGCGAGGTGTTGCTGCAACTCGAGCCAGAGGCGGACCACCGGCCAAACAGCGCTCCCTCCCCTACCCCGCCAGCCAGCACCGAGCGCGGCGGCCTCTCGCGCTGGCTGGCCCAAAACCTGGCGGCAGTGCCCCACGCCGTCGGCATCACCAGCCGCTTTCAACCACCATTCACCGGCGATCACGAACACCTGCAGTCGCTGTTGAAGGCCCTCAAGGAGAAGAACCTATTCGTCGTAGGCGCCGGTGATGCTTCGCTGCACGATACTTGCGAGGTGGCCGCCTCAATGGCTGTTGGATGCGCTGACAACACGGTCGTCCTGGGCGATACGGACGACGAGCAGATCATCCAGAATGAATTGCAGGCCGTGGTGGAAACGGCGCGAACCCGCGGCGACACGATCGCGACCGGCCACGCTACGCAAGCCACTCTGGTGACGCTCCGGGCCGCAATTCCAACCTTTGCCGCGGCGGGAGTTGACGTGGTGCCGGCTTCGACTGTCGTCCGGGACCGATCCTTGTCCCCGCGTTGATCCTTCTGTTACAGTCCGAACATGCAACTGCCGTTGGGGCTGCCCGCGTTGACCACGGTCCTCACGGTCTCACAACTCAATCAACGTATCCGGGAAAGGCTCGAAAGCAGTTTTGACGAGGTGTGGGTCGTCGGCGAGATCTCCAACTTCCGTGTGCCGCCGTCGGGTCATTTTTACTTCTCCCTCAAAGATCAGCGCAGCCAGATCGCCATCGTGATGTTCCGGTCCGCGAATCAGCTCCTGCCCTTTCGGCCTGAGGACGGCATGGAAGTCATTGTCCGCGGCCACGTCGGCGTCTACGAAGCCCGTGGAGGTTTACAGCTCTGTGCCGAGGCCATGGAGCCCCGGGGTCTCGGCAGCCTGCAACTGGCGCTGGAACAACTGAAAAAGCGCCTGGCTGCCGAGGGTCTTTTCGCCGAGTCACGCAAGCGCCCGCTGCCCTTCCTCCCCCAGAGCGTCGGCATCGTCACCGCGTTGAAGGGTGCGGCCATTCATGACCTGTTGGCCGTCTTGCGGGCGCGATGTCCACGCATCCACGTCATCCTTCGGCCGGTGCGCGTACAGGGAACAGGCGCCGCCCCTGACATCGTGCAAGCGATTGCAGACCTCAATCGAGTGCCGAGCGTGGAGGTGATCATCGTTGGACGTGGCGGCGGCTCGATCGAGGACCTCTGGGCCTTCAACGATGAAGGCGTTGCGCGCGCCATCGCCGCATCGCGTACGCCGATAGTGTCGGCGGTCGGCCACGAAATGGACGTGACCATCTCCGACCTGGTGGCCGACCGCCGCGCCCCCACACCCACCGCCGCCGCAGCCATGGTTGTGCCTGATCAGCGCGATCTCGTCGCCCAGTTGGACAAACACGCGCTCGCCCTGCGGCTCGGAGTGCAGCGGCGGATACGCCGTGAGCACGAACACGTGGCGGCCCTGGCGCGGCATCTACGCGACCCACGCCAGGTCCTCAAAACCGTGCAGCAGCGTGTCGATGAGCTGAGTGAACGCGCGCTGCGGGCAGCGACCGGACGCCTCCGCTTTGGGCAGCAGCAACTCCGGGGCGCGGCCGAACGATTGCAGGCGCTGAGCCCTCTGGCGGTACTCCACCGCGGCTACAGCATCGCCCGGCGCGCCGACGACGGTACGGTGATTCGTGACTCGACCAGTCTGCGGATCGGAGACGACTTGCGCTTGGTATTTGCCCGCGGAACCGCCAGGGTGCGTGTCGAGGACACCGGTGCTAACTAGAATCTTCAAAGGGAGAAACAGATGACGCCGCGGCGGAAGAACCCTCAGCTGGAGCACAGCATGGAAGATTCCAAAGACGTCAAGAAGTTTGATCACGCCATGGCAGAGCTGGAGGCCATCGTTGCCCGCCTCGAGACCGGCGACCTGCCGCTAGAGGAGGCGCTGGCCACCTTCGAAGCCGGGATCGCACTGGTACGGACGCTGAACCAGCGTCTCACCGAAGCGGAGGCCCGAATCGAACTCTTGAGCCATGACGCGCAAGGAGCGGTACGGCTACGACCCGTCTCTGAGCAGGAGCTCAAGGAATGATTCGACCAGACGCACGAACAGCCGTTGCCTCAGCCAGCCAGACCTGTAACCGCAGGAGGCGACCAACGTGAACCTGCCACGCTACCTTGAACACCGACAGCAGCGGGTGAACCGCTTTTTGGAACGCTGCATCCCGACAACCTTGCCGCCACACAAACTCAATGAGGCGATGCGCTATTCGCTGTTCTCCGGTGGCAAGCGTATCCGGCCGATCCTCGCCATCGCAGCCAGTGAAGCGGTGGGCGGGACGGTTACTCCCGTGCTGCCGTTTGCGTGCGGGCTCGAGCTGATCCACACCTACTCGTTGATTCACGATGACCTCCCGGCGATGGACGACGATGACATGCGGCGCGGCAAGCCGTCCAACCACCGGGTGTTCGGCGAGGGCGTCGCGATCCTCGCCGGCGATGCACTGTTGACCGAGGCATTCCGCATCATGGCCGAGGCCGCTGTCCGGTCAGGCACACAGCAGAGCCAGGCACTCCAGGCCATGGTCGAAATTGCCACCGCCGCCGGCGCACACGGCATGGTCGGTGGGCAAGCGGCGGACATCGAGGCGGAACAGACGGCGGCGGACTTGCCGACGGTGGAGTTCATTCACATCCGCAAGACCGGTGCGCTGATCCGCGCTGCCGTCCGTGCCGGCGGCCTTCTGGGTGGAGCACGGCCGCAGCAGTTGCGTCAATTGACACGCTATGGAGAACTCATCGGCCTCGCTTTCCAGGTTGCCGATGACATCTTGGACGCAGAGGGTCCCACCGCCCTCACGGGAAAGGACAGCGGGCGCGATCAGATGCTACACAAGGCAACTTTCCCGGCCGTGCTGGGATTGCCGGCAGCGAAGGAACGGGCTCAAGAGTTGCTCGCTGACGCGCTACGGGCGCTGCGCTCGTTCGATCACCCAGCCGAACCGCTGCGTGAGATTGCGCGCTTCGTCGTGGCGCGTGCCTGTAGCGCCTGATGCCCGCGAAACGCGAACGCCTCGACAAGCTACTGGTTGACCGTGGCCTGGTCGGCAGCCGCGAACGCGCCCGGCGGCTCATCATGTCGGGAGAGGTCTGGGTTGCCGGCCAGCGCGTCGACAAGCCCGGGGCGCTGGTGCCCGTAGATGCCACGCCGGAAGTCCGTGGCGCAGATATTCCATTCGTCAGCCGCGGTGGTCTCAAACTCGACGCCGCGCTGACGCATTGGAACATCGACGTTCGCGGCCTCATTGCAGTCGATGTCGGCGCGTCGACCGGCGGCTTCACCGATTGCCTGCTGCAGCGGGGCGCGCGGCACGTCTTCGCCATCGACGTCGGCTACGGTCAGTTCGCGTGGGCGCTGCGCCAGGATCCGCGCGTCACGCTGTTTGAGCGCGCCAACATCCGCGCCTTCGACCCGGTGAAGCTTCCGGAGCTGGCGGAGCTGGCCGTGATCGATGTGTCCTTCATCTCGTTACGCCTGGTGCTTCCGGCCGTAATCAAGCTGGTCGTCCCGGGCGCGATCATTCTGCCGCTAGTGAAGCCGCAATTCGAAGTCGGCAGAGCAGAGGTCGGCAAAGGCGGAGTGGTCCGCGATCCGAAACTGCAGGAATCTGCAGTCGACACTGTCAGCAACTGCGGCAAGGCGCTAGGCCTCACCTACCACGGGGATTGCCCGTCGCCGATAAAGGGCCCGAAAGGCAATCAGGAATTTCTTCTGTACTTCACCGTGCCGTCGGCACAATAAAAAGGGGAGGAGCTAATCGCTCCTCCCCTCATGTGCTCAACCGAACGTCTAGTTACTTAGCGCCCGGCCCGTGCCATACGCGCCAGCATCCAGGCCATCGAGAGACCGAGGCCGGCAATTAGCAGCAAGCCAGCCGGTGACGTCGGCGACGGCACCACTGGAACCGGCGGCCGGGTTCTCGTCGGCGTCTGCGTCTGCGTTGGCGTCGCCGTCAGCGTCGGCGTGGTCGTTGGCGTCGGAGTCGGTGTCGGCGTCAGCGTCGGCGTCTGTGTTGGAGTCGGGGTCGGCGTCGGCGTCTGTGTCGGCGTGTTGGTCGGCGTCGGGGTCGGCGTCGGCGTATTGGTGGGTGTCTGCGTCGGCGTCGGGGTCGGCGTCGGCGTATTGGTGGGCGTATTCGTCGGCGTCGGGGTCGGCGTCGGCGTCTGCGTCGGTGTGTTCGTATTCGTCGGCGTCGAGGTCGGGGTCGCCTCAGCAAGAGATGCCGTGACTACGTTTCCCGCATGCAAAATTGGAACGGTATTGCATGTAGCGTCTGAGAAGAAGGCAAGCTGCTCGATATCGTAAGGCGTGGCATCAGGGTCTGACCCAGCGAGCTTCTGTATTTGAAAGTCAATGGTGCAAAAGTTTTGGGTACCTGCAGTAATGATGAGGGGCGTACCAAAGGTAAACACAAGCTCATTTTGGCTATGTGTTCCCAAAATAAAGTTCGACGCAATGGTACCCCCGCAAGTTGAAACGATGGTGCCATCGCCTAGGTAGGCAATGATGTCGGTTTGGCGAGTGCACCCTGTTGCGGTTGCTGTTCCGTTTGCACAGGCCAGATCGAAGGCGACTGAGGTGAGCGTCATGTGAGTCCCACCCTCTATGAGATTAGCCCCGACGATGAGTCGGACAGTGTCGATGGAACCTTGGAGGTTCGGGTTCTGAACCACAGGATAGCTGATCTGCAGCGCTCCGTTACAAGTATCAGCAACTTTAGCATGCACCCGAGAGGATGCGCCCACCACCAGCGCCAGCGCCACGAAACCCAGCAACTTCCAAGAAAATGCTTTCATCAGGTCCTTATGGTGCCTGGGCACCGACTTCCTATCAGCTGCGATACTAACCGTAGGGTCCATCCTCGCCTCCTTCCAAGCTCCGCGAACTAAGACCTGCCTGAGTCCCTCTCCAACCTTCCCCTATCGACAGGGACTCGAGGCATAGCCAGGTTCCTTAGATCAACACCGATGGGAACTAACCACAAATCGACGAGTCCGTCAAGACAAAAAGGGCTTCAAAGCTCACGGTTAACGAAAAATCTCGACTGGACCAGATTTGGACTGCCTTCGGCAATCCGCCATACGAACTCACAAATCGCTTGCCTTTTCGCGGAACACCCCTTACGGTCCAAGCTCATAGCTGGCAAGAGGAAGTGCGGCCCGAAACGAAAGCCCGCCGGAGCGGTCCTGCAAGCGAAGGGTGAGTAAAGCACGAGCAGCCGAAATTTCCAAGAGGGTCCCGGAGTAGGGGAACATTTGGGCACACCAGGATTTGTGAACATTTTCGTCGCCTCGAATTGCAGCGAACCCGCCCTTTCCATCATCTCCGTGATCTTAGGGCCGGCAACCCGGCGCTACCGGCGCAACTGTGACACTCGCCTAAACTTACG